>CANIFK010000194.1 GCA_947466555.1 Acidobacteriota bacterium
ACGAAGATCCGGGCATAGTGTTCCGCGGTTTCCCGGCTGGGCAACAGCACTCCAACCGTGGGCTTGGCTAGCAGTCCGGTTAGCAGCTGCTCATTCCGGCTCTGCTGCGTGCCCCCCTGGAAGCCGGCCCTTATCTCACCCAGCACGATGAGCGGTATCCAGACCTCTTCCGCCGTACTCAGTTGCTCTGCCAGTGCGACGTCACCCCGGAACAGATCGGTGATCCGATTGGTGTCAAGTGCGACTCTCACTTCCATTTGTCCGGGTCGATCTGTCTTTGGCTCGCAATGACTTCATCGAACGCGGGGTCAGCTGTCCATTTGCCGACAAGGTCACTGAAATCCGCTCGTTTGCGCAGACCCGTCGTCGCAGCGGCCAGCTCCGCGATAATCACCTGATTCAGACTCACCTTCTGTTTGGCAGCCTTCGTCCTGAGTGCCCGGTCGACGTCCTTCGGGACGCCGCGAACCGTGTATTGGATTTCGGGTGCCTGCTGTTTCATGCCTGCATGATATCACTATCTGCAGGCACCCGCATCGCTACGCCGCGCGGCCTCTCCGGCCCAGGAAGTAGCCAACCAGCAGCCCGACAAGCACCCCACCCCCGCCCACAATCTTCAGGACCGATTTGGCCTCGTCTAACAGCACGTTATTGAACACGTTCGACGACAGATGCAGCCCCACCACCTTCCACTCCCCGTCGATCTTCGCCGCCGTCATCGTCCACTTCGAGTCCAGCTGGAACACCCCGCGGCTCACCGGCGTAAACACATCCACCATCGTCCCATCGGCAATCGCCACCGTCCCGTCGCCCAGGAACCGGGCATGCCCGTTCAGCTTGGCGGAGGTCGTATACCGCGTCAGAATCCGGTCGTTCCCCTTCACCATCCGGTCGTAATAGGCCAGCACCTCGGCCGGGCCGCGCGAGATCTCCCCGTTCGCCCATACCACCGTGGCCGACGGGTCCATCTGCTTCGCCATCCGCTCCAGGCTCTGGGAGTTGATGCTGTCCTCCACTTCGTGGAAAATCTTCAACAGCTGTTCCCGGTCGGCCGCGTGCGGGTCCTGGCAAAAAGCGGAAAGAGAAAAGGCCAATAAACAGAAGGCAACGGGGCGCATAGGTTGATAGCATCTTATACTAGCCCGGAAGGAAATGATGCATGAATAAGTGCTGGATCGCAGTGTTGGCGGTAGCGGTGTGGGCCCAGGCGCCCGATGGCAGAACGGTCTATCAGACACGCTGCTCGGTGTGCCACGGCACCGATGGCAACGGCGGCGAACACGCCCCCTCCATCCTCACCACCCTCGCCACGAAGAACGACGAAGAGGTCACCAAGATCATCCGCGAGGGCGTCCCGCGCAAGGGCATGCCCGCCTTCCCGCAACTGGCCGCCAATGACACCACGGCGCTCGTGGGCTTCATGCGCTCACTCCAGAACCAGCGCCGCGGCCGGCGTGGCTTCCCGCCCGTCCGTATGAAGGTCGCCCTCACCGATGGCGGCACGCTCGATGGCTTCGCCGTTGCCCGCACCAGCCGCGAACTGCAACTGCGCACAGACGACCAGAAGATCCACCTCCTCCGCAAGGAACCCGGCGACAAGTACCGCCGCGTCACCTCCCAGTCCGACTGGCCCAGCATGCACGGCCAGTTGAGCGGCAACCGCTACGCCGCACTCAACCAGATCACCCCCGCCAACGTCGGCAAGATGGCCGTGAAGTGGGTGTTCTCCGTGCCCAACGCCGGCCGCCTCCAGGGCACCCCGCAGGTCCACGATGGCGTCATGTATGTGACCAATACCAACACCGTCATCGCCCTCGATGCCGGCAGCGGCGCCCGCCTGTGGGAGTACACGAAGCCGCCCACCACCGGGCTCGTGGGCAACGCCCGCTCGCCCGGGAACAACCGGAGCGTCACCATCGCCGGCGACAAGGTCTTCATGCAGACCGATCACGCCCATCTGGTGGCCCTGAACCGCCATACCGGCCAAGTCCTGTGGGATACCGAGATGGCCGACTTCCGGCAGAACTACAACGCCACCGGGTCGCTGCTCGCCGTCGAGAACCTGGTTGTCGCCGGCACCGCGGGCGGGGAAGAGGGCGTGCGCGGGTTCCTCGCCGCCTATGACCAGCAGACCGGCAAGGAGGTCTGGCGCTTCTGGACCATCCCGAAACCCGGCGAGAAGGGCTCGGAAACCTGGGACGGCATCGACATCAATCACGGCGGCGGACCCACCTGGCTGACCGGCTCCTATGACCCGGTCCTGAAGACCGTCTACTGGCCCACCGGCAACGCGGGCCCAGATTTCAACGGCGACAACCGCAAAGGCGACAACCTCTATACCTGCTCGATCATCGCGCTCGATGTGACGACCGGGAAGCTCAAATGGCACTTCCAACCCACGCCCCACGATGAATGGGATTGGGACGCCGTGGCGCCGGTCGTGTTAGTGGATAGTAAGTGGAAAGGACAGGATCGTAAGTTACTCCTGCAAGCCAATCGGAACGGGTTCCTGTACGTGCTCGATCGGGTGGATGGCAAGATGCTCCAGGCCACGCCGCTGGTCAAGAAGCTGACGTGGGCCAAAGGCATCGCCCCCGACGGGCGGCCGATCATGAACCCCAACTCGGTGCCCACCGCCGAAGGCCAACTGATCTGCCCGGCCGTCGAAGGCGCCGCGAACTTCTTCTCGACCTCCTTCAATCCCGCCACCGGGCTGTTCTACGTGAACACTCTGGAGCGCTGCGCCGTCTACACCAAACGCACCACCCCGGAGTGGCAGGCAGGCCGCAACTACCAGGGCGGCGGTGGCCGCCGCGATCCGGATGACAAGCCCCAGAAGTTCCTCCGCGCCTTCGATATCCAGACCGGAAAAGCCGTATGGGAAGTTCCCCAGGACGGACCCGGAGATACCTGGACCGGGACACTCTCGACCTCCGGTGGGCTGGTCATTTTCGGCGATGACGGCGGCGCGCTCGCCGCGGCCGATGCCAAGACCGGCAAGCGTTTGTGGAGCTTTCCGTTTACAGAAAACTTACATACCTCTCCGATGACCTATCAATTCGATAACAAGCAGTACGTAGCAATTGTAAACGGGAGTGTAGTGTATTCCTTTGGGGTAGACTAAGTCAAAATTCCTTGATACAAAAGGGCCGTGTGCGTCACTACCTTCCGTGAGGAGCATGATGCACACTTCCCAAGACTATTTGACGCGGCAGGCCGAGACGGAGTCGAACGCCCGCACCTATCCCCGGAAGCTCCCGGTGGCGATCCGCCGGGCAGAGGGCCTGTATGTGACCGATGCCGATGGGCGGGTCTTCATGGACTGCCTGTGCGGTGCCGGGACGCTGGCGTTGGGGCACAATCACCCGGCGGTGGTGGCAGCAATTCGTGAGCATCTGGACGAGGGCTACCCGCTTCATACCTTGGACCTGACGACGCCGGTAAAGCACCGGTTCGTCGAGGAGCTGTTCTCGACGCTGCCGTCCCATTTCGCGGCCAACGCGCGGATCCAGTTCTGTTCGCCCTCGGGCGCGGACGCCGTGGAGGCGGCCATCAAGCTGGTCAAAACCGCCACCGGGCGGAGCGGCATGATCTCCTTCCAGGGCGGCTATCACGGTCAGACCCATGGGGCGCTGGCGCTGATGGGCAACCTCGGGCCGAAGGTGCCCGGGCTGATGCCGGAGGTGCAGTTCCATCCGTATCCCTACGCCTACCGGTGCCCGATGGGCCACGTCGATTGCGGAGGCTGTGACTGTTCGGCCTACACCCGTCAGGCGCTAAGCGATCCGGAGGGCGGCGTGGCGCGCCCGGCCGGGATGATCCTGGAAGTGGTGCAGGGCGAGGGCGGGGCGATTCCGGCGCCGGCGAGTTGGTTGGGACAGATCCGGAGTATCGCCAATGAGCGGCAGATTCCGCTGATCTTCGACGAGGTCCAGACCGGCTGGGGCCGTACCGGGACGATGTACGCCTTCGAGCATTCCGGGGTGGTGCCGGATGTGCTGGTGCTGTCGAAGGCTATTGGCGGAGGCCTTCCTTTGGCGGTGATTGTCTACCGGGAGGAGTTGGACGTGTGGAAGCCGGGGGCTCACGCCGGGACGTTCCGGGGTAACCAACTGGCGATGTCGACCGGCCTGGCGACGTTGGACTTCATCCGGGAGCATGATGTGCTGGGCAATGTGGCGGCGATGAGCGAGCGGTTCCAGGAGCGGCTGCGGGATCTGCAGGAGCGGTTTGGGTTCATCGGGGATGTCCGAGGGCGCGGGTTAATGTTGGGGATGGAGATCGTGGACCGGGAGCAACCGGATGCGATAGGCCGTCCGACGGGACACGGGAGCCTGGCGCGGGAGTTACAGGCGGCGTGTTTTGCCGATGGGTTGATTGTGGAGTTGGGTGGCCGGCATGGCGCGGTGATGCGGCTGTTGCCCCCGCTGACCATTACCGCGGTTCAGGTGGATGCAGTGTGCGACGTGATTGGCCGGGCATGCCGGACGGTGCAAGCGGCGCGCCAGGAGCGGGACTTGCTGGTGCATGTGTAGTGTTCTCCGGCGTGCCGGGAGCATCCGAAGGCTCGCCGCCCGGCAGGGCGGCGAGCGGCTGTGGACGCGATGTGGTGCGGGCGGCCGGGGTGTGTGTTGAGCTGGTCGGCACGGATCCGGCTGACCTGGTTGCGGCCGGGCGGGCGTCGGGCTGGTCGGGATGCGTCTGGTTGGCCGAGGTGCGTGTGGCCGGGGACCGTGGGGCGGGCCGGGATGGGTCGGGTTGGCCGGGGTGCGTTCGGGCTGGTCGGCCTGGAGGCGGCTGGTTGGGATGCGTTTGGTTGGCCGGGGTGCGTGTGGCCAGGGACCGTGGGGAGGGCCGAGACGGATTGGGTTGGCCGGGGTGCGTTCGGGCTGGTCGGCATGGACCCGGCTGGTCGGGATGCGTTTGGTTGGCCGAGGTGTGTGTGGCTAGGGGGCGTGTCGGGAGGGCCGGAACGGATTGGGTTGGCCGGGGTGCGTTCGGGCTGGTCGGCATGGACTCGGCTGGTTGGGATGCGTCTGGTTGGCCGGGGTGCGGCGGGCGTTTGGCTTTGAGCTTGAGAGGATATAGGAATGTCTAGTTTTGCTGGGGAGTTCTTTGGGACTGGGGCGGAGGGCTCGGCGGTCTATGCCGCTTGGATGGCCGTCGCGGGTCGGGTGCTGGACGGCGCGGCGTCCGCGGCGGCTTACTCGGGGGCTTCGCCGGAATCCTTAGAGCTTCTGCTTGCTGGAGAAGTCTGTCCCGCCGATGGCGTCGCGGCGGACGTTGTTGGGGAACGGCTGGCTCTCGTGGCACGGCACTCGGTGCAGCCTTGGCACCCTTTTACCGCAGCTCATTTGCATACTCCCGTCTTGTCCGCGGCGCTGGCGGCGGAGGCGGTTTTGTCGGCTCTGAATCAGTCGATGGACTCCTTTGATCAGGCGCCGGCGGCGTCCGTTTTGGAGGGTAAGATTTTGGACTGGCTTTGCCGGTTGGCGGGGTTTCCGGAGACTGCTGGGGGTACGTTTACGGCTGGGGGGACGCAGTCGAACTACATGGGGCTATTGCTGGCCCGGGACCACTTCCTGATGGAACGGTTTGGGTGGGACGCTCGCGCGAATGGCGTGCCGCCGGACGCCGGTCGGATGCGGTTTTTGTGTTCGGAGGTGGCGCATTTTAGCGTTGAGAAGTCGGCGATTCAGCTCGGCTTGGGGATGCGGGCCGTTGTGAAGGTTGGCTGCGACGAGCGGTTTCGGATGCGGCCGGATTTGTTGCGGGCCGAGTTGGCGCGGTTGCGGAGCGAGGGGTTGTGGGCCGTCGCGATTGTGGCCACGGCGGGGACGACGGATTTTGGGTCGATTGACCCGGTGGCGGAGATTGCGGCGATTGCCCGGGAGGAGGGCGCCTGGCTGCATGTGGACGCGGCGTATGGCGGCGCGCTGTTGTTGTCTGAGCGCTACCGGGGGCGGCTGGCGGGGGTGGAGTTGGCGGACTCGTTGACGGTCGATTTTCATAAGGCGTTTTTTCAGCCGATTAGCTGTAGTGCCTTTTTGCTGGCCGATCAGCGGCGGTTTGCGACGATTCGGGTGTATGCCGATTACCTGAACACGGAGAGCCGGGAGGCGGAGGGGATTCCTGATCTGGTGACGCGGAGCGTTTTGACGACGCGGCGGTTTGACGCGTTGAAGCTGTGGGTGAGCTTGCAGGCGTTGGGGCGGGCTCGGTTTGGGGCGATGGTGGAGCGACTGGTGGGGTTGGCCGAGTTCGCGGCGGGCTGGATTGGCGCGTGCCCGGATTTGGAATTGGCGACGGCTCCGGAGTTTGGGGCGGTGGTGTTCCGGTTCCGGCCGTGGGAGGCTGGGGCGGCGGTGTGGAACGAGGCGATCCCGGCGCGGTTGTTTGCCGAGGGCCGGGCGGTGGTGGGGCATACGGTGGTGCGGGGGGAGCCGTGTTTGAAACTGACGCTGTGCAATCCGGCGGTGGAGACGGGGCAGTTGGCGGCGCTGCTGGGTATGATTGTGGACTGCGGGAAGGGGATGGCTTAGATGGGGCAGATACCGAATATCGTTTTGCTGACGCTGGCGGCGTTGTCGTTTACGTGCGGCGGGGTGTTTATGAAGCAGAGCGAGGGGCTGACGCGGTTGGGGCCGTCGATAGCGTTGGGGGCGCTGTTTTTGTTCGGCGCGGGGCTGCAGGCACTGGCGATGCGGCGCGAGGAGATGGCGGTGGCCTATATCTTCGTTCTCGGGTTGGAAAGCGTGCTGGCGTTTGTGTTTGGGGCGTACTTTTTCGGGGAAACGGTGTCGGTGACGCGGGTGGTGGCGGTGGGGTTGATCACGGGCGGGATCGTGCTGTTGCACCAGTAGGGGCGCGTGATAGAATTCACTCGCTTCCTATGGACCGCCGACATTTTCTTGCCACCGCCGCGACCGCGTCAGGCTTCGCACAGACCTTGTATGCTCCGAAAGGGCAGCCCGCCGTTTATACCGGCGTGCATAAGCCACATACTAAGTTGTCGGAGTTGAAGCTGAAGCATAAGGGCCAGAAGTCGTGGCGCGAAGTGATTGTGGATGACAAGCACTTACGGAGCGAGTATCTGTATCTGCAACCCGGGCAGGGTCATCCGCAGGCGATGCATCCGGACACCCGGGCGTGGTGGGTTGTGATGGAAGGCGAGGTGCGGTTTTCGTTCGAGACCAAGGAGCCGTTCGTGGCGCGGAAGGGCTCGATTGTGCAGGTGCCTTACCAGACGCTGTTTTCGTATGAGGTCGTGGGAACGGCGCCGGCGTTGATTTTTGAGACCAATGTGGCCGGGGCGAAGACGCTGTATGTGAATCGGAAAGATGCGCCCGCGATGCCCGGGCACGACTGGATGGCCGTCGACGTGCGGGCGCGGGTGATTGGGAACTGGCAGCGTGCGAACAAGCCGCACAATACTTATGACGAGTTAGCGCCTAAGTTAGAGGCCGGCGAGTTGAAAGGGACGCTGCGGATTGTGGAGGATGACCGGGGCGCGGCTAACTTCATTTATGGGCATAACAGTAAGTTGCCTCCTTTGGACGTGAAGGTTCGGGGTCATTATCATCCGGAGGGGGCGGAGTATTGGCTGATCCTATCCGGGCAGATCCGGTACCCGATTGAGAAGGTCGGGGTGGTGATTGCCGAGGTGGGGGATGTGGTTTATGTGCCGCCGTTTACCTGGCATGCGCCGCGGTGGTGGGGGGATGGGCCGTCGTGCCGGTTGGCGATGAACGGGTTCCCTTATATTGCGCATTTGTTTGATCCGGATTGATGGATCTCGCTTCCCCTTCCTACCCGAAATGTGGACGGATTTCGGGTAGGGTGTGGATTCGTTCGGTTGTCAAAGATCGGGTGGAAGCCGGCGACGATGGTTGAGTAAGATCGCTGCTTCCGGGCTTGGTTCTGCTCCTGTCCTTCTGCGGGGTGTATCGCGTCTTTGGGGACTCACCGTCGCCCTTCGGGCTATGGTGGGCAAGCCCGGTTCTTGGGTCTAGCGGGGGCGTTCGGCCTGTGTTTGACGAGGCCGATTCCTATTTCTTCACGTCTGGGGGCTTTTTGGGGGCCGGGACGTGGTCGTGGAACAGGGGTGGAAAGTACCACTGGTCGATGTCGGTGCGCATCATGCGGTTGATCATTTCCATCGTCACGAGCCTGTCGGCTGGCTGGATGAATTCGCAGAGGAAATCCTGGCGGTAGCGGATCGGGTCGGCTGCCTTTTGCATTTCCAGATAGTCGGGATCTATCTCCGGGCAGTCGGTGACCGGGGAGAAGATTTTTGTCCAGCGCTTGTCGGGGCTGTGCCAGATGTTGAAGAAGAATCCGACCTGGCGGCGCGGGGTGCTCATTAGCCAGATTGAGCCTCTTGTTCTTGCTACTGAGGCGCTGACGGACCAGTAGA
>CANIFK010000195.1 GCA_947466555.1 Acidobacteriota bacterium
GGGGATGGTTTCGAAGTCGCGATTGGCCTGTTGGTAGAGATCTTCGAACCAGCCGAGCGGGTCGCCCTGTGCATAGTGCTGGCGGGCGAGTTCGCGGGCCAGATCGCGCTTTTCGTCCATTAGCGGGGCACCGCGACGAGTTCGATGGCGAAGGAGGCGTCCATCGAGGGGAGGCCTTCGTAGAGGAGCAGGGTGGCGGCGGGCGGTTTGGCCTTGTCGTAGTAGTCGAAGCGGGTGGCGCGGATCTTGGCGATGATGGGGTTCGTCAGCGCGTGGAGGCTGGAGAAGGCGACCAGTTTCATGGACGACCCGGCGGCTTCGAGGACCTTCGACATGCGCTGGAAGGCGAGGTGGACGTCTTTGTCTTCGCTGTGGAAGGCCATCTGGGTGCCGGTGAGGATGAGCTTTTCGGCGCCGATCAGCGCGCCTTTGGAGTACATCGGCGACGGGTTCATCTCCGGCGGGTTGAGCATCGTGAGCGCGTCGGCGGGCTTGGTGCGCAGGCGCGTGACGGCTTCGCATTCGGCCAGGGCGGTGTCGTGCAGGCGCTGGGCCTGGACGGCGACCAGAACGGCGGCGGGGAAGGCTTTCGCGACGCGGGTGCGAACTTCGGCGATGGTATCGAGCGAGGAAAGCAGGCAGGTGACGCGCTGGACGTCGGCCGCGTCGGAGCCGCCGGATTTGGCGGCGTGGGAGAGATCAGCGATGGCTTTATCGAGCATCGGCAGCAGCTTCTCCGGCCCTTCCTTGCTGCCGCCGCCCATGCCGCTGAGGAAGCCGAGGCCGTTGGGGTTCACTGCCTTTTTACCGCTGACGACGGCTTCGAGGATGACCTGCGCGCCTTCCATTGGAAGCATGCCGACCTGGATGGTGGCGACGGCCGGGAGTGGCTGTTTCTTTTCGGCGAAGGTTTCGGCGACGATCGATTGCACGCGGCGCTGGTCACCGGTACCGGCGACGAAGGCGCGAATTTTGACGATCTGGCGGGCGCCGGCCTGGGTGCGGAGCGATTTCAGTGCGTCGCGAATCTGCTGCGAGAGCAGGCCCTTGCCGGAGAGGGGAGATGCGAGGAACTCGAGCTTCGCGGTCTCCACCGTCACCGAGGCAGGCGGGTCCGGAATCACTTCCAGCGTCTGGGTGATTTCGACTTCCGGCTTTTTCTTCTTTTTCTTCTGCGCCAGCATGGCCGCCGGCAGCAGCGTCAGGATAAGGAGTAGGGCAAGGACATTCCGCATGATGCGCTACCAATTTTAGCAACGAGTGCTCCAATAAAAATCGCCGCGGGAAAGCAGTGGGCTTCCCGCGGCATGGCTTGGTCGCCTTCGGAGGAAAATTAGAGCGTTTGCGCCTGCAGTCGCCGGCGGGCCATGGCCAGAAGGCCGGCTCCCATGGCAATTTGCAGGAGGGTGCCCGGCTCGGCGGTTTCGGCCGGAGGCGGGGCAACGGAGTAGGAGCCCTGGGCGATATCGTCGAGCACGATATAGCGATTGGAGTCGTTGATGTAAATGTCAGCGAAGGTGAAGGTCTGCGTATCGCTGACTACGCCCCAGAAGGCCATGGTGTTGCCTTGTGACGTGGTGAGGTTGATCGGCGACATGCCACCAGGGGAAATGGTGATGCTGGCCGCGGCGCCAGGCGTGCAGCCATTGAAATAGGTCTGGCAGCCGCCAACGCCGTAGTTGAAACCGAAGGCGCTGACCGGGGTTGGGAAGGTAAGTCGGGCGAAGACTGTGTTGGTGGCGGTTTTGTCGGGAGTATGCAGGATCGCACCGCTGTTCCAGTTGTAGTAGGACTGGCCTGGGCCGGCGTTGGCGCGGGTCAGGCTGTAGATTGTGGTCAGTGGGTCAATGCTGACAATATTGACGCCGTCCACTTGCAGGTTGGTGAACACCAGCCCGCCTTGTCCAAAAGTGCTCGCCGTTCCGAGATTCTGGGCGCCGCTGTCGAAATTCGACAGGCCGGAAATCACTGCCGACCATTGGAGCCGGTCCGAGTAGGTGAGCGTGCCCGCCGCGGCCGGAGTTGCCGCCGCCAGCGCCAGTACGCCGAGACTGATCATAATTCGTTGCATTCGTGGTCCTCTCTCTTGCGAAATGTGGACGCACCTCTCTTCGATCTCGCAGGCTCACGTTGCTTGCGGGTACGCTGGGTGCACTCCCTTTTCGTTTCAATAAGGAAGTGGCGGAATGCGGTGTAGATTCTCGTAAGACGTTGTTAGGTTTATGCCGAAAGGTAAACCCTTAGTACGTATTACTGAAATGTCCGCTATTGCTGCAGGCTCTTTTGTACGACACCGAGATAACGTTCGGCGTCGGACTGGACTTTCGCTTTGTTTAGCGTGAGCGGTTGGCGGTCGCGGACGACGGTCTTGCCGTTGACGACCACGTCGCTGACGTCGGAGGCTTTCAGCGCGTAGACCAGCTGCGAATAGACGTTGTACATGGGCCAGGCGTGCGGGGCGTCCATGCGGATGGCGATGACGTCGGCCAGCTTGCCGGCTTCGAGAGAGCCGATCTGCTTTTCCATGCCGAGCACGCGGGCGCCGCCGATGGTGGCCATGGTGAAGGCGGTTTTGGCTGGGAGCGTCTCCGGGTCCATCGTAGTTACTTTCTGTAACTTCGCGGCCAGGTCCATCTCTTCGAATAAGTTGAACTCGTTATTCGATCCCGCCGGACCGTCGGGGCCCAGGCCGAGGGCGACACCTTGTTTGAGTAACTTCGGTAAGGGTGCGACGCCGCTCGATAACTTCATGTTGCTGGACGGGCAGTGGGCGACGCCGACGTGCTTTTCGGCGAGGGTCTTGATGTCTGCGTCTTCCAGCCAGACGCCGTGCGCGGCGATGGTGCGGCCGTCGAAGACGCCGAGTTTGGCCAGCGCCTGCACCGGCGTCAGCCCGCGTTTCTGTTTGCTCTCGTCGAACTCGCGTTTGGTTTCCGAGACGTGGATGAGCAGCGGGGCATTGTATTTATTGGCCAACGCGCGGGTGGCCTGGAGCGTTTCGTCGCTATTGGTGTAGAGGGCGTGGGGGGCGACGGCGGCAGTGATGAGCGGGTGGCCGGCGAACTGTTTGAGGAAGGCCTCGGCGCGGGCAAGGGCCAGTTGCGGCGTCTTGGCGTCGGGGACGGGGAAGCCGATGACGGTCTGGCCCAGCACGCCGCGCATACCGGCGGCGGCGGTGGCTTCGCCGATGACTTCCTCGAAGTAATACATGTCGGTGTAAGTCGTTGTGCCGCCGAGTAACATCTCCAGGACGGCGAGTTGGGTGCCGGCGCGGACGAATTCTGGTGTTACGTTGCGGGCTTCGGCGGGGAAGATATATTTTTCCAGCCATTCCTGGAGACGAAGGTCATCGGCGATGCCGCGGAAGAGGCTCATCGGCGCGTGGGTGTGGGTGTTGATCAGGCCGGGGGTGATGAGCGCGTCGGGCCGGTCGATGCGCTGCTTGGCTTTGTAGGCCTTGTCGATGTCGGCGCGCGGGCCAACGGCGACGATGCGCGAGCCTTTGATGGCCACGGCGCCATTGGCGATGATTCGTTCGGTCGCGTCCATCGTTACCACTTGGCGGCCGCTGACGATCAGGTCCACCGGTTCGGCGGCGAATGCGCCGAGCGCGAGGCAGAAACTAAGTAAGTAACGAATCATCAAAGGCCTCCGGGAGCAGTTGGCCCACCGTAAAATCGCGAGTAACTCCCGCCAGGTTGGTTAACGTAACAGGCACATCGCCGCAGAACTCCCACAGGATCTGGCGGCAGGCGCCGCAGGGGGGCGTGAGTCGTTCGGTGTCAGCGCAGATGGCGATTCGCTTGAACGATTTCGGCGCGACGCCTTCGCTGATGGCTTTGAAGATGGCGACGCGTTCGGCGCACACGGTGAGTCCGTAGGTCGAGTTTTCGACGTTGCAGCCGGTGACGATCCGGCCGTCGAGCAACTCGAGCGCCGCGCCCACGCGGAAGCCCGAGTACTTGGCGTAGGCGTGTTCGCGCGCCGCAATCGCCGCGGCCAATAGCGGGTCCATCGGCTAACCCTTCAACTGCGGCAGCACGGCCTTGAGCAGGGAAGTGAAGCGGCTGCGCACTTGGCGGCCGGTCTCCAAAACCTCTTCGTGATCGATCTTCTGGTCGAGCACCCCGGCGGCCATGTTGGTGACGCAGGAGATGGCCAGCACCTTCATACGCATGTGGTTGGCGACGATGACTTCGGGGACCGTCGACATGCCGACGAGGTCGGCGCCGATGGTGCGGAGGAATCGGATCTCGGCCGGCGTTTCATAGTTGGGCCCGGAGAGGGCGGCGTAGACGCCTTCGGGCAGCGTGAAGCCCAGTTCCTTGGCGGCATCGCGGGCGATCTGCCGGTAGGCGAGCGAATACGCCTCGGTCATATCGGGGAAGCGCGGGCCCCAGTGATCGTCGTTGTGGCCGATCAGCGGGTTGGTTCCCTGCAGGTTGATGTGGTCGCTCAGGGCCACGAGCGCGCCTTGGCTATAGCTTAGATTGATGCCGCCAGCGGCGTTGGTGAACACCATGGAATGCGCGCCGAGCGTGTGTAGGACTCGCGTGGCGAACGTTGCTTGCTGCGCCGTGTAGCCTTCATAGAGATGCGCCCGGCCCGATAACACCACCACCGGCGCATCGCCCACGTAGCCTGCCACTAACTGGCCCGCGTGGCCGATCGCCGTCGATACCGGCCAATGCGGGATCTCGGTATACGGCACCGTCACCGCGTCGCGCAGTTCTTCGGCGAAGGCGCCCAGACCGCTGCCGAGAACGACACCGACTGCCGGCGTAATCCCGATCTTCGCCTGAATGGCGGCCACCGCCACGTCCACAAGAATTCGTTGGTTCATAACAAGAGCCCCGCTATACAGGCTGACATGAAATTGGCCATCGTACCAGCGGCCACCGCGCGAAGGCCGAGCCGGGCCAGGTCCGATTTGCGGGACGGCACCAGAGCCCCGATGCCGCCTACCTGAATCGCGATTGACGACAGGTTGGCAAAGCCGCACAGCGCGAATGTCGCGATTACGAACGACTTATGGTCCAGTTGGTCCTTCACCGGGCCTAAGTTCAGGAACGCGACAAACTCATTCAGCACCAGCCGCGTGCCGAGTAAGTTGCCAACGATCGAGGCATCTTTCCACGATACGCCCAGCAACCAAGCGATAGGCGCGAAGACCAGCCCAAAGATCTTTTGCAGCGAATCGGGAATGAAGGGGACGAGCGAGTGTACCCAGCCCAACATCCCATTCACCATCGCGATCAGCGCCAGGAAAGCGATCAACATGCCGCCGATGTTCAGCGCCAGTTGCAACCCGTCGGCCGCGCCGCGGGCTGCGGCGTCGATGACATTCACTCCCGGCTTTTCGATCTCGATCTTCACGTCGCCGGCCGTTTCCGGTTCACCCGTTTCGGGGATAAACATCTTCGCCAGCATGATGGTGGCAGGAGCGGTCATGATGACGGCGGTGAGTAAGTGGGTAATGTCGACGCCTGCGATTTTCACATACGCCGCCATTACCGCACCGGAGACATGCGCCATGCCGCTGGTCATGATGGTGAACAGTTCGCTGCGCGTCAGATTGGCGAGAAACGGGCGGATGGTTAACGGCGCTTCCGTCTGGCCCATGAAGATACTGGCCGCTACGCAGGTCGATTCCGCGCCGCTCGCGCCCATGATACGGCGCATGGCGATGGCCATCACCTTAATCACGACCTGCATCACGCCGAAGTAATAGAGCACGGCGAACAGCGCGGCGATGAAGATGACAATCGGCAACACCTGAAAGGCGAAGACAACGCCATATGGACCGGCCTTCGTTCCCAATGGCCCGAACAGAAACTTACTGCCTTCTTCGGCGTACTCCAGCAGTGCGTTGACCGCGACACTGGCCGACTGGAAGAGAAACCCGACGTTGGTCTTTAAGACCAGAAACGCCAAGGCAAATTGTGATCCCAATCCCCAAAGGAGGAGGCGTGGTTGTATCTTTCGCCGGTCCGAAGAGAATAAGTACGCCGTCGCTAAGATCGCGACCAGTCCCAATAGACCGGTGAACCGCTCCATAGGGCCTCCTTAGGGGAAATGGGGAGATGCTAAATCGCTTGCCTAGCTGACAACTTCCAGGATCAGTTCGCGTTCTTCCGGCGCGCTGGCCGAAATACGGAAGGCGTCTTCCACCAGTTCCGCCGCTTCTTCCACGTTGGCGTCGTCGCGGTAGTACAGGCGGCAGAGAACGGTGTTGCCGTCCACTTTCGCGCCCATCTTCACGTCGAGGATCACGCCGACAGCCGGGTCGATCACGTCGTCCTTGGTTGAACGGCCCGCGCCGATCAAGGTGGCCGCCTGGCCGATCAACTGCGCGTCGATACCGGCCACATAGCCGCCGCGCGGCGTGACGATCTCACGCATCCCGGTGGCGTTCGGCAGCAGGTCGAAACGATCCAGCACCTGCGGGTTACCGCCCTGCGCCGCGATCACTTCCTTCAACTTACGGAAGCCGGAGCCGTCGAGTAACTTCGCCTGCGCCAGTTCGCGCGCTTCTTCGATAGTGGCAGTTACTTTGCCCAAGTGAATCATGCGGGCCGCCAGTTCGAGCGAAAGGCGGGTGAGGTCCACCGGACCGCCGTTCTGCAGCGTCTGGGAGACTTCCATGATTTCGAGCGCATTGCCGATCGCATAGCCCAAGGGCTGGTTCATATCGGTCAACAGCGCAATGACTTTCTTATTGTTGCGGCGGCCGATGGCCACCATCAACTGCGCCAGTTCGCGGGCGTGGATCTGCCGCTTAATGAACGCGCCAGCGCCCACTTTGACGTCCAGAACCAGGGCGTCGATGCCCTCAGCCAGCTTCTTCGACATGATCGAAGAGGCGATCAACGGTACGCTTTCCACGGTGCCGGAGGCATCGCGCAGCGCGTAGATCAAACCATCGGTGGGCGTCAACTGCGACGACTGGCCGGCGAAAGCCAGCCCGATCTTGGCAACCTGCGCCTTGATCTCATCCACCGTCAAATTCGTGCGGAAACCGGGAATCGCTTCCAATTTGTCCAGCGTGCCACCGGTAAAGCCCAAGGCCCGACCGCTGATCATCGGAATCTTTGCGCCGGCCGCGGCCGCAATCGGGGCCGAAATCAGGCTGGTTTTATCGCCCACGCCACCGGTCGAGTGCTTGTCCACTTTCAAGCCAGGAATATCGGACAGGTCCAGGGTCTCGCCGCTGCGGAGCATCAGCTCCGTCATCGTCCCCACTTCCTTGTCCGTCATCCCCGAAAAGAACGTGGCCATCAGGAATGCTGCCATCTGGTAGTCGGGAATTTCCCCGCGAGTATATCCATCCACAAGAAAAGAAAGCTCTTCCGGGGAAAGTTCCTCGCCATCCCGCTTCCGGGTGATCAAGTCGACGGTACGCATATAAGTTCCTTCAGCGTAGCACGCCAATTCATTGAAAGGAAACCTTCTTGCGAGGTTTGTCGTCAGGGCACACTCCCGGCGGGCTGTCTCCGCTGGTATCACTGAATGGCGAAGCGGCCTATTTACTTACCTGGATTTGCGGCAACGGGTAGCGGAACTTCCCGGCGAATACCTCGCCGAAAATCTGCAGCATCTCCTCATGAATCAAGCCATTGTCGGCCAGAATATGCTTCCCGCGCAGTTGGCGTGGCGCCCCGTGCATGTCCGCACAGCGCCCCCCCGCCTCTTCCACGAGGAGTATTCCGGCAGCCATATCCCACGGGCTCAGTCCGAATTCCCAGAACGCGTCCAGTCGCCCGCTGGCCACGTAGGCCAGGTCCAACGCGGCCGCCCCGGGACGGCGTACGCCGTGGCTGAGCATCGCCAGTTGGTAGTAAAAGTGGATGTTGATGTTTTCAGGCCGTTTCCGATTCGGAAACCCGGTAGCTACAAGGCTTTCGGACACACTGGCGGCTTTCGATACGTGGATGCGCCGCCCGTTCAAGTAAGCGCCGCCGCCCTTTTCGGCGGCGAACATTTCGTTGCGCGACGGGTCGAAAACAACACCCGCCACTAATTCTCCGGCTTTTTCCAAAGCCAGCGTGACATTCCACGCCGGAAATCCGTGGGCGAAATTCGTCGTCCCGTCCACCGGGTCCACGTACCAGCAATACTCCCCTTGCCGGTCCCTCTGGCCCCCTTCTTCGCCGACGATCGTGTGCGAAGGGAAGTGGCTCTGCAGGCGTTCGACGATCAACGCTTCCGACGCGCGGTCGGCCGCCGTCACCAGGTCGAAGTCGCCTTTCAATTCAAACGGAATGCCCCGTTCGGACATGTTCAAAACCAGCGCGCCCGCTTCCCGTGCGATTTCTACGGCCGTTTCAAGAAATGGTGCCATTAGGTCAAACTTCGAAAACGTATTTGATGTCGTGCTTGTACAGGAACAGA
>CANIFK010000196.1 GCA_947466555.1 Acidobacteriota bacterium
CACAGGACCGTCATGGCTTGCGGGGACGCGGATACACCAGGATATCGGCCCAACCGCTGGGACACGGCGCCGGCCGGGCCATCCACGTCTCCGGGAGTTCCTGGATCGCAACCGAGATGGGCCTCCATTTCCTGACCGACCCCCAAAACGGTGCCGTGTTAACCGCCCAACTCGGCGAGAACTGGCGGCGGCCGGAGGCGACACTGGAACTCATGATAGAGACAGAAGCGGTCGAATCCTCGCCTGGTGCGGCCAAACTCGTCGCGTGGCGATTCACGATGCCGCCCCAACGCGGCGGCAACTAAATTCACCGTCCGCAACCTTCCCTCCCTCGCAGGCAAACAGCAACCGGCGGCCTACACCGCCCCCCGCAACGGAACCACCACATTCCAAGTCCGCGTCATATCCTTCAAATCCCCCGGCCCGTCGCAAGTCGCCGCAAATAAATGCGTCGGCCGGCCCTTGTCGAACAACAACTGCGGCCGCTCCAGCGACGCCTGCTGGACAGTCTTCCCATCGCTCCACCGCAGCTTCCGCGTATACGCCAGCGTCGCCCGGGCGAAGTCCCAGTGCAACCCATCCTTGCTCGTCACATGCACGCCCGCGTGCTTCTCCCCACAAATCTCCCCGGTCATGTCCTTCATCAACGCCTGCACCATCCCGTCCTCGTACCAAAGAAACGGATCCTCCACATGCGCCGGCTCGCCCTTAAACAACCACGGCTGCGGCTGCCGCGTCCACGGCCCCAAATACGACCGCCCCTTCGCCACCCCCACCTGCAGCTTGCCCAAATTCTCCTTCCGCGACTTATACGCCAACAGAAACGACCCATCCGGCAACGGACACAACGACGGATTCGTCGTCGCAATCGAATCCCACTCTCCCGGCCGCGGCTCCAACAACGGCTTGTCCAACCGCTTCCACGGCCCATGCACGCTCTTGCTCGTCGCCAGTCCAATCCGCTTCCGCGCCCACGTCGCCAAATACCGCGGCGATCGCCACACTTCCTGGTGCGCCGCATCCGGCCGCGGCCCCTCGTAGGTCGTGCCCATATAAAGCAACACAAACGTGTCGCCAATCTTCCGGATGTGCGGATTGTGCGTACTCCGCCCGTCGAAAAAATCCCCGCCCCGCGGCGCCAGCGCCACCTCAGCAAATCGATAAGGACCCTCCGGCCGCACCGCCTCCGCCCGCACAATCTCCGAACAAAACAACCAGTGCGGCTGGAACGTCAAATCCTTCGGCACCCGCGAAGCAAACAGGTGATACCGCCCGTCTTCCCCACGAATCGGCGCCCCGCACCACACCCAATAATTGGGCAGTTCAAACCCGCCCCCCACAACCGCCGGTTGCAACCGGGACAAGAACGAGGAAGGCACAGCGGCCGCCAGCGCGGAGGTCAAAAACAGGCGTCGGTCCATCACGCCGCCAGTATATCCCCGCGTAAAGCGCTATTCTATGGCGAATGCTGGCCGCCACCCTCGCCACCCTTGCGATCTTCACTCTCTCCTATATCGCCGTCTGGCTCAACGCGCTCAGAACCGCCACCGACCGCACCCCATCAATCGCCTCCCTCCTCACCGGCTTCGTCACCAACTTCTTCGACACCCTCGGCATCGGCTCCTTCGCCACCACTACATCGATCTTCAAATTCACCCGCATGGTCCCGGACCAACTCATCCCCGGCACCCTCAACGCCGGCCACACCATCCCTACAATCTTCCAGGCGTTCATCTACATCGCCGCCATCGAGGTAGACCCAACAACTCTCCTCCTCATGATCGCCGGGGCCGTCTTCGGCTCCTGGTTCGGCGCCGGTTGGGTCGCCCGCCTCCCCAAACACAAGGTCCAAATCGGCGTCGGCGGCGCGCTCCTCTTCGCCTTCCTCGTCCTGCTCCTGCGCCAGTTCGACCTCTTCCCCGCCGGTGGCGACGCCCTCGGCCTCAGCGGCACAAAGCTCGTAATAGCCGTCACGCTCAATACAATCTTCGCCGCCATCAGCACATTAGGTATCGGCTTCTACGCCCCCTGCATGACGCTGGTCGGCCTCCTCGGCATGAACCCAATCGCCGCCTTCCCCATCATGATGGGATCCTCGGCCTTCCTCATGCCCGTCGCCAGCGCCCGCTTCGTCATCGCCCGCGCTTACGCCCCCGCCGTCGCCATCGGCCTCACCCTCGGCGGCATTTGCGGCGTCCCGCTCGCCGCCTTCGTCGTCAAATCGCTCCCGCTCACCGCCGCCCGCTGGCTCGTCATGTTCGTCATCCTCTACGCCGCCGTCCGCATGCTCCAATCGGCTTATACTGAGAAACACAATTCATGAAAATCACCGGCATTCGCGCCTATCAAGTTGATCTCCCCCTGCACGAAGGCAGCTACAAGTGGTCCGGCGGCAACTCCGTCGATGTCTTCGACGCGACCGTCGTCGCCGTCGATACCGACGCCGGGCTCACCGGCTACGGCGAAGTCTGCCCCCTCGGCTCCGCCTATCTCGCCGCCTATGCCAACGGCGCCCGCACCGGCCTCAAAGAGCTCGCCCCGAATCTGATCGGCGCCAACCCCACCGAACTCGGCGCACTCAACCGCCGCATGGATCAACTCATGCGCGGCCACCCCTACGTCAAATCCGCCATCGATATGGCCTGCTGGGACATCCTCGGCAAAGCGTCCAACCAGTCTGTCGCCACCCTCCTCGGCGGCCACTACGGCCCTGACTTCGCCCTCTACCGCGCCATCTCCCAGGACACCCCGGAAAACATGGCCTCGAACGTCGCCGGCTACCGCGCCGAAGGCTACACCAAGTTCCAGCTCAAAGTCGGCGGCAACCCCGACGTCGACATCGAACGCATTCGCGCCGTCGCCAAGGAAATGCAACGCGGCGACGTCCTCATCGCCGACGCCAACACCGGCTGGCGCCAGCACGAAGCCGTCCGCATCGCCCACGCCGTCCGCGACGTCGACGTCTACATCGAACAGCCCTGCCTGTCCTACGAGGAGTGCCTCGCCGTCCGCCGCCATACCGACCGGCCCTTCGTCCTCGACGAAGTCATCGACGATCTTAGCGCCGTCCTCCGCGGCGTCTCCGACCAGGCCATGGACGTCATCAACCTGAAAATCTCCAAGGTCGGCGGCCTCACCAAGGCCCGCCAAATCCGCGACCTCTGCGTCTCCCTCGGCATCGCCATGACCATCGAGGACACCTGGGGCGGCGACATCATCACCGCCGCCATCGCCCACCTCGCCCACAGCACCCCGCCGGACTTCCTCTTCACCGCGACAGACTTCAACAGCTACGTCACCGTCAGCAACGCCGAAGGCGCGCCGCAGCGAACCCACGGCCGCCTCGCCGCCAGCCGCCAACCCGGCCTAGGCGTAACGCCCCGCTGGGAAGTCCTCGGCGAACCCGTCATGTCCGTCGGCTAGAACACCAGATTCTTCGAGAAAAACGCCAAAACGTGCCCCTCCACCCGGTCGCTGATGTGGTTCACGTGATCCCCCTCATAGACAGCGAACGAGTGCCCCAACCCGCGCGAAGTGAGTAATTGATCCAACTCCTTCGCGCTCCCCGACAGCCGGTCTTTGTCACCAACATCGATCGCAATCCCCTTCAGCTTCTTCAAATTCCCCACATACTGGTCCAACATCGCGATCGGCGCATTGGCAATCCAACGCGCCATCACGCCCGGCTGCGGCGCCCCATTCTTCACCGGCAAGTCAATAAACAGCGGCGGATTCTGCGGATTCGGTGACCAAGCCGCCGCCGAAGCCAGCATCGCCTTCGTCCCAAAATCCGCCTTCGCAATTTCCTCGGCCGTCTTCACAGCCTCCGCCTTCGCCGCGTTCTGCACCGCCGCCGGGGGAATCAAACAACACGGACTCATCGCATAAATGCTCGAAAACACCCCCGGCCGCTTCATCGCGATCCGAATGGTGCCATACCCGCCCATCGAGTGCCCCGCCAGCCCCCGGCTCTCCGCCCGCGCCAGTGTCCGGTAGTGCCCGTCGATATACCGAACCAACTCCTCCGCCACAAACCCTTCCCAATCCCCATTCACCAGCGACGACGAATACATACTCCCCTGAAACCGCCCAAAGGCGTTCGGCATGACGATGATCATCTCCTTCGCCCCGCCCGCAGCCAGCACCCGGTCCACCACCTCCGGCACGTTGATGAAGTGCTTCCGCATCCCCATCCACTGCTCATCCCGATCGGTGAACCCATGCAGCAGATACAGCACCGGATACCGCCGCCCCGGGCTCTTCGCGTAGCTCGGCGGCAGATAAACGGTCACCTCCGGGTCCGCCGTATCCCCCGCCAGATTCCCCTCCAGGCCAACGCCGTGAACGCGAATCCTCGAAACGGCCCCCTTCCCATCCGCAGCCAATAGCCCCGCCGCGCACACCGCGGCCATCGCAATCATCTTCAAATTCATGGCACCCAGTCTACCCGAGTCGCCCTCACGGACACCCGAACGGCATCGCCCGCGACAGCAACATGACCCCAAACGCGAGGCGACTGCGCACACCTCATCAGCCGGAGTTCGCATCCGGCAACAGAGGAGAATTGGATGTTTTACAGAGGATTTCTGCTATTTTTTCTAGCCGCGGCCGTGCAACTGCACGCCGGCTGGATTACCTGGACAAACGGTACGCCCGGTGTGACCGCAACCGGGTTCTTCGACGGCGGGAGCGGCGCTTACGCCGGCACCGCGACCGCGGCGATCTCCGCGGTCATTGACGGCGGCTCGAACGGTGTGCCCGGCATCAGCGCCAACTCGTTCGCCAATGGCAACTTGACGACTTCGTTCCTCAGCAACTTCCCCGTCAACGGCGACGGCTCATTCACCGCGCTGGCAAACGGCTACAACAACACGCAGGACGCCTATCTCATTACGCTGGACTTCACCGGCATGGCCAACGGGTTTCTCCCCTCCGGCACGCTGTTCACGGTGCTCGACCTGGACAGCCAGGAGAACTACCGCAACGTCACGGCCTTCGCGCCCGGCGGCGCGCAGATCGGCTCACCGTGGCTCTCGCCGCTGGGTGGAATCGCGGGACTGTTGGACTTCAGCTATCTGGTCGACGGCGTGGATTCAACGGGCACCTTCACGCCACCCTCCGTATCCTACGGCGGCGGCCTCTATCAGTTGATCGGCCCGGCCGCGAACGAGTCCACTCCCCTGCTCGGGTTCCGCACAACGCAGGACCTGGAGCGCATTACACTGGCCTTCGATCAGTCGAACAACCAGATAGCGAGTGCCGCCGCCGGCGGACCGCAGATCGCGATCGGCACCGAGGCGGTACCGGAACCGGGAACGATGACCATGTTCGGCATCGCCTCCGTCGCCGGCCTGCTCCTGCGCCTCAAAAAGAAGTAAACCCCGCGGGCAAGGGGCGACACAGCGGTTCTCTGTGTCGCCCCTTGCCCGAACACGAACCGGATCTCCCCGCCGAACAATCCGATCCTACCCCGTAACCCCGGCCACCTTTCGGTAAATGCGCCCCAATCCAAGCGAAACACCCAAACCCTCCAGCCGAACTACCCCCTCCGGCCCCACCGCCTCCCGGTAGGTCCACGCGCCGTCCCCCTCCCGCGTAAACCACTCCACGCGCATCGCGTCCTGCGAAACCAGCACGTATTCCCGCAGACTCGCCACACGCCGGTACTGCGCGAACTTCCCACCTCGGTCCCATCGTTCCGTCGCCTCCGACAATACCTCCACCACTACCGACGGATTCGTAATGATTTCCCGATGACCTTCGCCGTATTCGGGCTCCCCGCAAAATACCATCACGTCCGGATAGACATAGGTCTCACCCGCCGCTACCTGCAATCGCATATCCGCGACCGTCACGATGCACGGGCCGTCTTCAAGCGCGTGGTCCAACTCGCGGCCAACCCGCGCACTCAACTGCGCATGCGCCAACCGCCCGCCCGCCATCGCAAGCACTTCCCCGTTCACAAACTCACTCCGGAACGAGGCAACTCTGTCAGCGGCCAAATACTCTTCCGCCGTAACTCTCGGGGCAGCACTCACTGACATGCTTCATCCTCCCCCAAAGCCCACCCACCTACCGCTTATACAAATACAGCGTGTGGCTCCGCCCTTCCCCGTCATCCTCAATCACTTCCGTCTTATCCGGCCGCCAGCCGCCCACCTCAAAATCGTGCGCCACCACCCGCGCACCCTTCTTCAACTGCTTCTCCAACAACGGCCGCAACTTCTCGTTCGACACCGGCAACAAATACACCGTAATCAAATCCGCCGCCGTATAATCCTGCTGCAACAAATCCCCGTGAATGATCTTGGCTTTCTCGCTCAACCCCATCCGCCGGATCCGCTCCGAACTCTGCGAATACAAGTCCTTGTCATACTCCACGCCCGCCGCGTGCATGCCAAACTTCTCCGCCGCCATGATCACAATCCGTCCATCCCCGCTGCCCAGGTCGAACATCTTCTCGCCCTTTTTCGCCCCGCCCAACTGCAGCATCTTCTCTACAATCGCGTTCGGCGTCGGGTAGTACGGCGCCAGCTTCTCAGCCTTCTTCGGCGCCTGCGCCAGCAACGGCACAATCCCCAATCCACCCAACAACAACTTGCGTCGATTCATTCCGCTCTCCTCACTCCTCACGGTTCAATATAGAGACGCACTTTGTTGGTCAGAGAGTTGCCAGCTTCCAAAAATAACTCCGACGCCCCGCTATTCACCACATCCGGCAACCGCACTTCCACCAGATAGTAACCGATGTAACCCGGCGCCAGCGTCGCCCGCACCACCTCCACCGCCGACCCGTCCAAATACGCCTTCACCTGGGCCACCACCGCCGGAGCCGACTCGCCCATCGGCGCCGCCATCCCCGCCGGCCACGTCGGCGCCACCCGGCCCAACCCGCTCACCAGCACCTGTACCAACGCCCCCGCCCGCGCCGGATTCCCACCGTCCACCAACGCCCCGTTCGCCCCATCCATCACCATCGGCGTCCCATCCCGGTCCACCAGAATCGCCGGCGCCGCCACCGCCAGCGGCAGGCTCGATCGCACCCATCCGCCCTCGGCCTCCAGCGACAACGAAACCGTCGACCCTTCCAGATCAAACGGCAGCTGAATCTGCGTCTCCCGCTCCCCGCGGCTCAACACCGTCACCGGCCGCTCCCCCGCCCGCACGTTCTGCACCCGGCCGCCCATCACGCTCAACAACGCCCCCGGCGCCGCCGCCCGCGCCGTCCAGTCCGCCGCGCTCACAATCTTCCAATCCCGCATCCGGTGCGGCGAAGTCTCCGCATATACCCCATACCCATAAACCGCCGCGTACAACGTCTGCCCCAACGCGTCTAATTTCACATCAAACACCGGCGCATCGGCCACGGGCGTTGTCATCTTCTTCCAAGCCGTCGCCGGCCCCATCGCCGTCAAATCGGTGGCCGTCCAATAGATCCCCGCCTCGGTCGCCGCATACACCGCGCCCGATTCGAAATCCGCCGCCACCCCATACACCGCCGCCAACCCCAAATTCGAGGAAACATCGTCCCAAATCAATCCGCCGTTCGTCGTCCGCAGCACCACCGGGCCCGTCTCCCGCCGCCGCAAACTCACCACCGCCCGGCGCGGCTCCCGAACATCTAAACTGAACGACTCCACAGTCGCCCCCGGATTCTGCACCGGCGGCAACCACGTCGCCCCCCGGTCCAGCGAGACATAAATCCGCCCATCCCCCGCCCCGGCATACACAACGTCGCCTGAATACCCCAGCGCCGTCACCGTCACGCCAAACTCCCGCGAAAGCGCCGCCCGCGTGGCCTGTTCCAACGCCAGATTCCCCGGCACCGGCTGCCAGGCGCTCTTTTCGCCCGGACCCCACTCAAATACCGCCGGCGTCATCGTCGTCGGAGCCATCATCGCCACCCGCAACCCGGAAGTCTCTTTGGGCAAACTCACAATCCGCCGCACCGGCAACTGCGGCAGGCTCCCGTTCAAACTCGCCCAAGTGATCCCCGCATCCGCCGACTTCCAAACACCCGTCGCCGTCGAAACCGCGATCTCCTCCGGAACTCCCGGCCGCACCGCCGCCTCGCTCGCTGGCCCACCCAGCAGCGAAGTCTGTTTCCACTGCGTCAGGTTCCGCCAGCTCTTGCCGTTGTCTTCCGTGCGCCAAACGTGATCGCCATACGCGTAGGCCCAGCCAGCCCGTCCCGCGCCCACAACCCGCGCCCGCGGCTCCGGCAGTCGGTCCACCACGGCGCCGGCACTTTCCAACGGTCGTCCCGCGCCCGCCGTCCAGGTCTCCCCATCCGTCGTCACCAGCCAGCGCCCGACAGCCGTCCGCGCAAATATCGTTCCGCCGTCCGCCGACCAGCCGATCCCGTCCACCGGGCCCGTCGCC
>CANIFK010000197.1 GCA_947466555.1 Acidobacteriota bacterium
ATGTTTAACAAAACACGGTTCTTCTTGGCGCTGCGGTAGAGCAGGTAGTCGACAAACGGAACGAGTGGCGCACCCTGGCCACCGGCGGCGATATCGCGTGGCCGGAAGTTGCTCACCACCGGGCACGCGGTGCGCTCCGCCAGCACCTGCGCTTCGCCCAATTGCAGCGTGCAGCCGGGGCCATGGAAAACAGTTTGCCCATGGCAGCCAATCAGTTGCGGTTTATTCTTCAAGCGAAGGATTGCTTTTGCGTACTGCTCGCCCAGCTCGAAGTTCAGGCGGGCGATCTCACCGGTATGCGCCTCGGCGTTCGACACGGCCAGGATCCGCTCGCGGAGTTTCTTGGGGTACGGTACCGTCGCATACTCAAGCAGGTCCCATTTGGCGCCGCGCCGGTCCACGGCGGCGACGGTGATGCCATCGAGCGAGGTCCCGCTCATGATGCCAGCGACAATCATTACCCCAACTCCTTCTGCAGTTCGGCCAATAGTTGCAACGCTTCAATGGGCCGAAGTTCATCCAGTTTCAAGCTTCTGATCCGGTCGGCGATGTTGCCGTTGACCGGTTCGAACAGCCGAATCTGCATCGGGCCGGCCGGTTCGGGGTTGGGATGGTGGGAGGAGACGCTGACAACGGTCTGCTCGGCCTCTTCATGCAGGGCCAGAATCTCGCGGGCGCGTTCAATAACGCTCATCGGCAAAGCCGCAAGTCTTGCTACTTCAATACCATAGCTGCGATCGGCGGCACCGGGCAGCACCTTGCGTAGGAAAATGATCTGGTCGCCGGCTTCCTTTACAGCCACGTGGAGGTTGCGGACGCCGGGGAGCCGCTCGGCCAGCTCCGTAAGTTCGTGATAATGGGTGGCGAAGAGCGTCCGGGCCCCGATCCGCTCGTGAATGAACTCGACCACCGCCCAGGCGAGAGCCAAGCCGTCATAGGTAGCCGTACCACGACCGATTTCATCCAGTATTATCAGACTGTTACGCGTTGCAGTATTAAGAATCACTGCAGTTTCCGTCATCTCCACCATGAAGGTAGATCGACCGCGGGCGAGGTTGTCGGAAGCCCCGATGCGGGTAAAAACCCGGTCGACAATGGGCAGCGCGGCGTCATCGGCCGGGACGAAGGAGCCCATTTGGGCCAGGATGCTCATTAGCGCGACCTGGCGGAGGTAGGTGGACTTACCGCCCATGTTGGGGCCGGTGATAACGCCCAGGAACTTACCGTTGCCATCGAGCGAAACATCGTTGGGAATGAAGCGCTGGGCGTCCCGAGCAGCGAGCTGCTCAATGACCGGATGGCGCCCGCCGGCGATGCGCAGTTCCCCGCCCGGGGTGAACCGGGGGCGGGTGTAGCGGTTTTCGGCCGCCACCTGAGCCAATCCAGCGTTCAGATCCAGTTCCGCTATCCCGTTTGCCAGCAAGCGGATACGATCAGCCTGTGAAGCGGCGTATGAACGAATTTCGGTGAACAGAGTCCGCTCAATTTCGAGCATCTTCTCTTCCGCGGCCAGGATCTTGCCTTCGAGTTCTTTCAGCTCCGGGGTGATAAAGCGCTCGGCGCCTACGAGGGTCTGCTTGCGGTCGTAATCCGACGGTACACGGTCGAGATTCGACTTTGAAATCTCGATATAGTAGCCGAAAACATTGTTAAAGCGGACCTTGAGAGAAGTGATGCCAGTCCGTTGCCGTTCGCGGACTTCGATGTTGGCCAAGTACTGCTTGGAGTTCTTGGATAGATCACGCAGTTCATCGAGTTCCGGGTGGACGCCGTCGCGGATCGTGCCGCCGTCGTTGAGGCTGATCGGGGGCTCGTCGGCAATACCCAAGAGGATCTTTTCGCGAACTTCGGCGATCTCGTCGAAGCGGGATTCCTTCAACTGGCCGTTCAGTTCGGGGACCTTGGCGAGGCTCCGGCCCATGGCTAATAGCTCTCTCGGGGTGGCGGAACCGAGCGTGATCTTCGCCAAAAGGCGTTCCAAATCGAGGATCTGTACCAGTATTTTGCGCAATTCCGCACGCAAAATGGTGTCTTTCAGCAGCGTTTCGACGGCATCCAAGCGGCTGTTGATCTCCGTTTCGGTCACCGAGGGGCGGAGAAGACGACGGCGGAGGAGCCGTCCGCCCATGCCGGTCATGGTGGCATCGAGGACGCTGACGAGGGTGGATTCCTTGGATTCGCCGGCGAAAAGCGGGTCCACCAGTTCCAGGTTGCGGACGGTGACCGAGTCGAGCACCATGGCCTCGCCACGATCGAAAAAGCTGGGCCGTTCGACGTGATTGAGGGCCGCCCGCTGGGTATCGCGGAGGTAATGGAGGATGGCGCCGGCGGCCTGGGTGGCGAGCGGCTTACCGCCTAGCCCACAACCATCTAGCGAGAGAAGGCCAAAGTGTTCCTTGAGGATCCGATCGGCGTAATCATGATCGAATACCCAGCTGTCTAGGGGTGTCTTGGTGCGAACGCCGTCGAGGGTGGCGCCTTCCGGAAGGAGCACTTCGCGGACGTTCCAGCTTTCGAGCGACGGGACGACTTCGTCGCCGGCGAGCTCGGTACAGCGGAATTCGCCGGTGGAGACGTCGACGTAGGCGACGCCCGCGCGATCCTTGAGGCGGACGACGGCGGCGAGGTAGTTGTTCTCGCGCGACCGGAGCATGTTGGTGTCGGTCGCAGTGCCGGGCGTGACGATGCGGGTGATCTCCCGGCGCACCAGTTTCTTGCCGGGGCCGGGCAGTTCCATCTGCTCGCAGATGGCGACGCGGTAGCCTTTGGCGATGAGGCGGGCGAGATACCCATCGGCGGAATGGTAGGGCACGCCGCACATGGGGATGGGCTGTTCGGCGTCTTTATTCCGGCAAGTGAGGGTGATTTCGAGCTCGCGGGCGGCGGTTACGGCGTCATCGAGGAAGAGTTCGTAGAAATCGCCCAGACGAAAAAACAGCAGGGCCCCGGGCACCTGCTGTTTGATGGAGTGATACTGCCGCATGAGCGGCGTTGCTTCGGCGGCCATGTATTATGCGTAGAGCCCGCGCAACTTGATGGCGAAGGCGACGCGATCGAGGGCCAGCATATAGGCCGCGGTCCGGTTCTCCACAGTGTGTTCGCGAGCGTATTTCAGAACGTCGTAGAAGCTGTTTACCATGATCTCTTCCAGACGTTCGTTCACTAATTTTTCGTTCCAGAAGTAGCCCTGGCGGTCCTGCACCCATTCAAAGTAGGACACGGTGACGCCGCCGGCGTTGGCGAGGATGTCGGGGACGACGAAGATGCCACGATCGGCCAGGATCTGGTCAGCCGGGGCGGTGGTGGGGCCGTTGGCGCCTTCACAGATGATTTTGCAGTTGAGCGAGGCGGCGTTGGCCGAGGTGATGACGTTTTCCTTGGCGGCCGGGAGCAGGACGTCGCACTTCAGGCGGAAGCCCTCTTCGCTGGTCAGGTTCTGGGCTTCGGGGAAGTCTAGAATTGACCCGGTTTCGCGGCGATGCTTCATCAGCGCCTCGATATCGAGACCGTTTTCGTTGTAGACGGCGCCATCGACTTCGATAATCGCGATGATTTTGATGCCTTCGCGGCTCATTAGGCGGGCGGCCATGCCGCCGACGTTGCCGAAGCCTTGGATGACGACCTTGGCATCGGTGGGGGCGATATCGAAACGCTTCAGCGATTCGCGGGTGACATAGAGGCACCCCCGGCCGGTGGCTTCGGGACGGCCGCGGCTGCCGCCCAGGTCGAGCGGTTTGCCGGTGACGACGCCGGTGGTAGTCTCGCGTTTGTGCATCGAGTAGGTATCCATGATCCAGGCCATGGTCTGCTCGTTGGTGTTCATGTCGGGCGCGGGGATGTCTTTTTCGGGCCCGATGATGTCGAGAATTTCGGCGGTGTAGCGGCGGGTGATGCGTTCCAGTTCGGTGGGGGAGAGAATGGCGGGGTCGCAGATGACGCCGCCCTTTCCGCCGCCATAGGGCAGATTGACGACGGCGCATTTCCAGGTCATCCACGATGCCAGGGCGCGCACTTCGTCGAGCGAAACGTCCGGGGCGTAGCGAATGCCGCCTTTGGCCGGGCCGCGGGCAATGGAATGCTGGACCCGGTAGCCGGTAAAGACTTCAATCCGGCCGTCGTCGAGAACAACGGGAATGGCGACGGTCAATTCCTTCGCCGGGGTCTTGAGGATTTTGCGCATCCCATCGTCGAGCTTCAGCCGGGCGGCTGCGTTCTCGAAGCGGATCGCGGCGTTCTTCCAGGGATTGTGTTCGTCGTTGGTATGGGTATTGAGGACAGCGTCAGCGGTAACCATCGAGCCTCCGCCTACATTATGACACTGCGTTCGCGGCGCGGCTTGCGGACTAGGGAAAACACCGAAGGCAACTCAGTAGATTTCGCAAAGGACTAAGCGTGAAGTTGAGGGAGGGGGATGCCGATTTCTTTTGTAGGACCATGAATCAGACCGTACTGTCCAAGTTGGCGATCGCATCGCTGCTACTGACGGCGACTCCGTTGGCAGCGGGGACCTTGTGGTGGCCGGTGACGTCATTGCGCAACACAGTGAGCCCTGCGGAATCGGGGGCGCCGCCTTACTATATGGTATTTGGCGGGTCGCAGCAGGTGGTTCCCTGGCAGAGCGGGCCGTTAGCGATCCCTTCGGCTGAGATGGGTGGAGTGCTGGTGTTTTATCCCGCTACGCCGAACCCGTTTGCGGCACTCGGCACGGTGTCGATTTCGATTGAGGCGATTATCGAGGCAGGCATTGAGCTTGGCGGTGGCGGCACGCCCGGCGGCTCCGGCACCGGTGGTACGGGCACCGGTGGAACTGGCGGCACAGGTGGCACTGCGGGCACGGGCGGAACTGGCGCGCATCCGGGAACGGGTGTGACCGGCGGAACCGGTGGCACTGCGGGTACGGGCGGGACTGGCTCACATCCGGGAACTGGAACGACTGGGGGAACCGGCGGGACCGGTGGCACCGCGGGTACGGGCGGGACTGGCGCACATCCGGGAACTGGAACGACTGGGGGAACCGGTGGGACCGGTGGCACAGGTGGCACCGCGGGTACGGGCGGGACTGGCGCACATCCGGGAACTGGAACGACTGAGGGAACGGGCGGCATCGGCGGAGCGGGCGGGACCGGCGGAACCGGAGGCACGGGCGGGACTGGTGGAACTGGAGGAACCGGTGGGACCGGTGGCACAGGCGGCACGGCGGGTACGGGCGGAACCGGTGGCACAGGAGGCACGGGTGGAACCGGCGGTACCGGTGGAAACGGCGGTGTGGGCGGCACGATCAACCCGAATCCGCTTTCGCCACTGCTCCTGCCCTTCGAACCGCCTCCGCTAACCGATCTCGGCGTGCCCGAGCCGGGAGCGGTCTGGCTGACGCTCTCCGGCCTTGGGCTGGCGTTTGCGGCCGCTAGTGCGACATCGCGTAGACGACGTAGTTAACGCCAATCCGTAGGCCAAGAGCTGAGAACTTCTCGGGATAACGGGGTTCGTCGGCGAGTTGCCACGAATCCCCAAGATCGGAATTAAAGGCCATGGCGACCATGACGCGGCCTTTGTCGTCGCGAATCACACGCCAGTGCGCCTCGGCGCCATCGGCGCGGTAGGTGCGGCCGTCGCGCAACATGCTGCGGAAGTTGCCTACCTGGTAGCGCTCGTCAAGGTCGAAGACGGTGTGGAACATGGGATCGTCGTTGAGCAGTTCTTCGACTTCGCGGTCGGGAAAAATGCGCTTCATGCCGGATTCGAAGCCGCGCCACTCTTCGGTGCCGAAGAAGCTGTCGCAGAACATGAAGCCGCCGCGGAGGAGATAGTCGCGGAGTTTGGCGGTCTGGGCATCGGTGAGATTCCAGCTGCCGGGCATGCTGACGTGCAGGTACGGCCAGAAGAAGATATCGTCGCCGTCGTCGGGATTGACGGGCTGTTCGACGCTGCGGATATCTATCCGGGTGAGGCGGCGAAGGGCGGCGGCGAAGGTACGGTCGCCTTTGGGATAGTCGACGGTCCAATTGGTGCGGCCGGCGAGCCAGTTCCCTCCCCCACCGCCGCGACCGCCGCGACCGCCGGAGGGATACATGAGCCGGGCGAGGACGAGTTCGGACTTGTTGTTGAAATCGGCCGGGAGTTCGGTGTCGGCGGACGGGCCTTCGGCGCCGGGATAGGTGCGGAAGGGCCGCTGGGCGAGGAGGAGTACGCCGAGGAGGGAACATAGCGCTAGACGGACGGTGATGCGCATGGCTGACTGGGTAGAGACGCCCTCTGATCGCGCCCGGTTACGAACCGATGAATCGCGAAGGCCGCGCCTATTCTACACTGGAAGATAGTGACCTCCCGACGGGCCTTTCTTGCACTCGCGACCGCCGCATCCCTTTCCGCCGGCATGAAGAACTATTGCGGGATCCGTTTCCAGGAGATTCAGAACGGGAAGTCGAACCGCCGGTATTTTTGGATTCACGGCGATGAACTGACGGCCCGGGACGTGCTGTTGGCCCATATGAAGAAGTTCCAAGGGCGGGCGTTGCTGGTGGATAATCCGACGCGGGTGATCAAGATGCCGCCGGTGGAGTTTGATCCGAACCGGATGTTTACGGCCGTGGGGCTGGAACGGAACCTGAAGCGGCTGAATCCCAATTCGACGCCGGAGGACCGGCAGCGGGTGCTGGCGGTGGTGGGGAAGGACCGGGAAAAACTGCTGCGGGCGTTGACGCCGCCGGGGAACGGGTTGTTGACCGTCGTTCACAACAATAGCCGCGGTTATTCGGTGACCGATGAGGTGCAGATCAGCAACGATGTTTCGCTGGCCGCGCCGGATACGCCGAACGATTTCATGCTGTGCACGGACCCGAAGGACTTTGCGCTGCTGCGGAAATCGCCGTTTAACGTGGTTCTGCAGAGCGACCCGAAGGGGGAAGAGGACGGCTCGTTTTCGCGGCTGGCGGCGGGGCGGAAGATCCGGTACGTCAACATTGAATGCGCCAAGGGCCGTTTTGACACGCAACGGTCCATTATGGAATGGCTGGAGCATAACCTGCCGTGAGTCTTGCGTTCGCGCGAGTGGAAGAAGCGGCGCGGACGATTGATCCCGTATTTTTGCGGTCGCCGCAATATGTATGCGAACCGCTGGGGGCGGCGTTGGGCGTCGAGTTGACGCTGAAGGTGGAGATGGTGAACCCCGTTCGGTGTTTCAAGGGCCGGGGGGCGTCCTTTTGTGTTTCTCAGTTGGACGGAGACGGGCCGTTGGTGTGCGCGAGCGCGGGGAATTTTGGCCAGGCGATGGCGTATGCGTGCCGCGCGCGGGGACGGCGGTTGATTGTGTTCGCGGGTGTGACGGCGAATCCGTTGAAAATCGAACGGATGCGGGCGCTGGGGGCGGAGGTGCGGCTGGCGGGCGAGGATTTTGACGCGGCCAAATTGGAAGCCCGACGATGGGCGGGGGAGGCGGGCCTGCAGTTTGTGGAGGATGGATTGGAGGCGGCGACGGCGGAGGGGGCCGGGACGATTGGGGTGGAATTGAGCGGATTGGGGTTGGACGCGGTGTTGGTGCCGTTGGGAAATGGGGCGTTACTGGGTGGGGTGGCTTTGGCGTTGCGGACCTTGGCGCCGGGGGTGAAGATTGTGGCGGTGCAGGCGGCGGGGGCGCCGGCGATGACGGAGTCGTTACTGAGCGGCAAGATGGTTTGCCATGCGGAGATGAAGACGATTGCCGATGGGATTGGGGTGCGGATTCCGATTCCGGAGACGCTCGCGTATTTGCAGGGGATGGTGGATGAGTTTTTCCTGGTCGGGGAGGAGTCGATCGTGGCGGGGATGCGGGCGATTCACCGGCATGCGGGGTTGGTGGTGGAGCCATCGGGGGCGGTGGGCGTGGCGGCGCTGTTGGAGAATCCGGAGTTGTTTCGGGGACAGCGGGTGGGGACGATACTTTGCGGCGGCAATTTGACGGCGGAACAGATGCGGGAGTGGCTGGGATAGGTTACTGGAGGGCGCGGCGAACGGCCTTGAGCAGCGCAGTCTGTTGTTCGGCGCGAGTGATGCCGGGTTCACCGTCGAGGAGTTGGTGGCGGTAGTAGCCGAATTGGACGTGGTTGGCTCCGGAGATTTCGACCCAGGTGGTGGATTTGGGGAGGAGCGCGGCGTTGGCACGGGTGGCCTCCGGGGTGGCGACACCGTCGTGGGTGCCCATGATTTTGGTGACCTGGAGGGGGGAGGCGGAGAGGTCGAAGTCGCGGGGGTGGGTGGTGCCGATGAGGATGAGGCCGGCGATGTTGGACTGCGATTCGCGGGCGAAGCGGGAGGCGAGCATGGCGCCGCGGGAGTGGCCGGCGAGGTACCAGCGTGTATCGGGGTTGGCTTTCAGAATTGCGGTGACGCGTTGGAAGA
>CANIFK010000198.1 GCA_947466555.1 Acidobacteriota bacterium
AGACGCTTTCGATCGACCGCATCTCGGCCGATCAGGACGAGATTGCGCCGGTCATCAAGCTGGTGGACACGACGATTTTCAACGCCCTCGAGCGGAGAGCGTCGGACATCCATATCGAGACGCGCGATGGCGAAGTTGTCATCAAGTACCGCATTGACGGCGTGTTGCACTACGCCATGCCGCCGATTGCCAAAGACTGGCACTCGATGATTATTTCGCGTATTAAGGTCATGAGCGAGCTCGACATCGCCGAGCGGCGCGTACCGCAGGACGGCCGTTTCCGGGTGCGCTACAAGGGCCGGCTGATCGATTTCCGCGTCTCGATTATGCCCACGGTGCATGGCGAAGATTCGGTGCTGCGCGTGCTGGACAAAGAGTCGATGTCGGAGAAGTTCGCGAAGCTGACGCTTGACGTCGTTGGCTTCAGCGACCACGACGTGACGCGGTTCCGGCGGTACATCAAAGAGCCGTACGGGATGGTGCTAGTGACGGGGCCGACGGGGTCCGGTAAGACCACGACGCTGTACGCGGCGCTGAGCGAAATTAAGAACGACGAAGACAAGATCGTCACCATTGAAGACCCGGTTGAATATCAGCTGAAGGGCATTACGCAGATCCCGGTGAACGAGAAAAAGGGGCTGACGTTTGCGCGCGGGTTGCGCTCCATTTTGCGTCACGATCCGGACAAGATTCTGGTCGGCGAAATTCGCGATCAGGAGACGGCGCAGATTGCCATTAACGCCGCGCTGACGGGCCACTTGGTGTTCACCACCGTCCACGCCAATAACGTGTTGGACGTGATGGGCCGGTTCCTGAACATGGGTGTGGAGCCGTACAACTTTGTGGCGGCGATGAACTGCATTCTGGCGCAGCGGCTGGTGCGCGTGATCTGCGACCACTGCAAGCGGCCGGTGCATGTGGACGATCAGGAGATTATCGACAGCCGGTTGAATCCGGAGGATTTCCGGGACGTTACTTTCTACGAGGGCGCCGGATGCTTTGAGTGCGGCGGAACGGGGTATCACGGCCGGTCGGCGATTCACGAGTTGCTGGATTTGTCGGAACGGATGCGGGAGCTGATTTTGGAGAAGCGCCCGGCGTCGGAGATCAAGCGGGTGGCGCGCGAAGAGGGTATGACGACGCTGCGCGAGTCGGCCATTGAGCGCGTGCGTGCGGGCATTACGACGCTGCGGGAAATCAACAAAGTGACGTTCATCGAGTAACCCATGTCATTTATCGACAAATTCAACGGCTTGCTGGCGGATCCGCCGCCGGAGTTCGGCTTCGAAGTCACGGAGGCAGGCCTCGCTTGGTCGTCGCCGAAGGGCAAGGGCTTCACGGCGTTTGAACCGGGCACGCTGCGGGTATCGCCGAGCGAGGAAAACATTTTGCGCGCCGAATCGATGGCGCGGGCGGTGCGGGAAGTGACCGGCGACGCGGCGGGGCGGAAGCGGCGGATGGCGGCGGTGATTCTGCCGGACTACGCGGGGCGGACGACGGTGTTGGATTTCGATTCGTTCCCGGCCAAGACCGAGGAGCAGGAGACGTTGGTGAAGTTCCGGCTGCGGAAGGCGGTACCGTTCGATATTGATTCGGCGTCGGTGAGCTATTTCGCGCAGCCGCGGCATGGGTCGAAGAAAGTGGATGTGATTGCGAGTTCGATGTCGCTGGAGACGTTGGCTCGGTATGAGGCGCCCTTCCGGGCGGCGGGGTTGCATGTGGGGTTTGTGACGGGGTCGATCCTGGCGGCGTTGAACGCGGTGCCGAATACGGGGTGCCGGGTGGTGGTGAAATTGAACGGGCTGGTGCTGGCGCTGGCGGTGACCGATAACGGCGCGCTGCGGCTGCTGCGGACGATTGAGTTGCCCGAGGCCACGCCGGATGCGATTGCCGAACACCTGATGCCGACGTTGACCTATTTGGAAGACGAGTGGGGGAAGAAGCCGGAGAGCGTGTATGCGGTGGGGTTCGACCCGCAGTGGTTGGAGCCGGAGTTGGGGGCCGAGGCGCTGAACGGGCCGTTTGGCGTGGCGCAGGCGCATAACGCGGGGCTGCTGGGCTGGCTGGCGGCGGGAGGGCGGTTGTGACGGCGGCTGTGACGGCGGCTGAGCGCTGTATCAGACAATTCCTGGGTGACAGTCACCTAGGAAAGATCCGGGGGGTGGGGCGGTGAGATATCCGATTAACCTGGCGAGTGAGCCGTTCCGGCGCGACCGGGCGATGATTGTGGCCTCGTCGGTGCTGGCGGGGTTGCTGGTGTTGACCTTTGGGCTGTTGGTGGCGTTGATCGTCAACGAACGGCACCAGAAGCGCGATGTGCTGGAGGCGACCGAGCAGGCCGAGGCCCAGGTGGCGAAGTTGGCGACCGAACAGTCCACCATTGAGGCTTCCATGCGGAAGGCCGAGAACGCCGATGTGCTGGAACGGAGCGTTTTTCTGAACAACCTGATTGTGAGGAAGGGCGTGAGCTGGACGAAGCTGTTTGGCGATTTAGAGTCCGTGATGCCGCATAACGTGCGGCTGGTGGCCATCCGGCCGCAAACGGACCCGAAGAACAATATTCAACTGGAAATGACGGTCGGCGCGCAGACGGTGGAGCCGGTCGTCGATTTGCTGAAGAAGATGGAAGGCTCCGGGATTTTCAGCGTTCCGAGTGTTGCCAATTGCCTGCCGCCGTCGCAGAGCGAACCGCTGTACCGCTGCCGCGTGAGTGTGAATTATGCCCAGAAACTTTAATATTGGCTCGTTGGTGGGCCAGCTGGGCCTGAAGAAAAACGACCCGAGAACGACGGCGCGGATCGGGCTGGGCGTGCTGCTCCTTTGCAATCTGGTGGCGGGTTGGTTTGTGTACAGCCCCATTGGCGGCTCCGCCGAGGAGATGGAGACGCGGCTGATGGATCTGCGGAAGCAGGTGTCGACCAAGCAGGCCGTGCTGAAGCGCAGCAAAGAGCTGGCAGCGAAGGTGGACAAGGGGCGGACGCAGGGCGATGAATTTTTGGGCCGGTACTTTCTGAGCCGGCCGACGACCTATTCGACGCTGGTTGGCGAACTGAACACGCTGGCCAAGGCGGCCGGTGTGCGGCCGAAGGAACAGGCGTTTAACGAAGAAGAGGTGGAGGGGTCTGACGAGCTGGGCATGGTGAGTATCACGGCCGGCTACGAGGGCAGTTATGCCGACCTGCTGCACTTCCTGCGTGAACTCGACAAGGCCAACCGGCTGGTAATTATTGAGAGCCTGGCGGCTTCGCCGCAGCAGGGTACGGGTGTGTTGAACATTTCGCTGCGGCTGAATACGTTTATCCGGGAGACGCCGGTGGCGGCGCAGTTGGCGGCGTTGACGCAGCCTCGCGAGACTGTCGCGCGGCCCGATGGGCCTGCGGCTCAACCCGCGCCCGCTGTGTCGCAGCCGGTGACTCCTTCGGTGGCGCCGAGCCCGATGGCACCGCCGCCCGCCGCACCGGTGGCGCAGCCGCGTGGCGCGGCGAGTTCGCCTCTGGCTCCAGTGACGCCGCCTCCCGGCATGCCGGTTCCGCCTCCCGGCGCGCCGACTCCGGCGGCCAAGAGAGGAAGCGGACGATGAAACTAGGCGCTTCTCCGAAACAGATCGCGATTCTGGGTGGACTGGTTGTGGTGGCGCTGTTCCTGCAATTTAGCGGGGGCGGGGACGACCGTCCGAAGTCCGACGCCAAGCGGGGCCCTGCGCCGGTGGCGACGCCGTTGCCTGTGTCCGGATCGGCCGGGCCGCGGGCGTTGACTCCGGTGGCGGCTAAGAACGCCGCGGCGCCGCGGCCGAACAGCCGGAACCGCACGAGCCTGGAATACAAGCCCGTGCTGCGGCCACGCCGCGTGGAAGACCGGGTGGACCCGACGACGATTGACCCGACGCTGCGCACCGATATTCTGGCTAAGCTGGCTACGATTCAGATTCAGGGCGGTTCGCGCCCGCTGTTTGATTTCGGAACCGCACCGCCGCCGGTGGTGAAGGCGCCCGATCCGGGCAAGATTAAGGTGACCCCGGGCGCGGTGAAGCCGCCGCCGGTGGTGATTGCTCCGGTGAAACCGCCGTCAGGGCCCGTGACACCGGTGAAGCCGCAGGCGCCACCGATTCCGCTGAAGTTTTATGGCTTCACGTCGGCGCGAGCGGGGCTGAAGCGTGCGTTCTTCCTGGAAGGGGAAGACGTCTATGTCGCCAACGAAGGCGACATTGTGAAGAAACGCTATAAGGTGGTGCGCGTCAATCTAAATAGCGTCGTGATGGAAGACACCGAATACAAGCAGCAGCAGACGCTGCCGTTGACTGAACAATCCCAATGAGAGTGACGCGGCGACAATCCGAACGGGGCTACGCGCTGATCTTCGTCTTCGCGCTGACGGCGATGATGGCGTTGTCGCTCTATATGGAATTGCCGCGGCTGGCGCTGGAGATGCAGCGGAACCGGGAAGAGCTACTGATTGAGCGCGGCGAGCAGTATGTGCGGGCGATCAAGGTATTCCAAAAGAAGAACAAGAAGAATCCGCAGACAATCGAAGAGCTGGAGAGCTTCAACGGCGTGCGGTTCCTGCGCAAACGGTATGTGGACCCGATGACGGGCAAGGACGATTGGCGGCTGATTCATACCGACGGGATGAAGCTGACCGATTCGCTGGTGGAGAAGCAGGCAAAGCCCGGCGAAACACCTGAATCGAAGAGCACGAATTCGTTTGTGAGTGAGGGCGCTTCGTTTGGTTCGACCGGCGACGCGACGCAGGGCCGGGTGGCGCAGGCGTTGAACAGGCGGGCGAGCGAACAGCCGGGCGCGGCGGGCGCGCCGCCGGCACCGGGGACGATGTCGCCAACGGACCCGAACCCGATCAGCGAGCCGATGCAACAGCAACAAATGTTGCAGCAACAGATCATTCAGCAGCAACAGCAGAGCATGGTTCCGATCATGGGTCCGAACGGGCAACCGATCCAGCGCGTGCCGGGGTTGCCGGGGCAGTTTGGCTCGCCAAGCCCGTACCCGACGCAGGCAGCGAATTCGCAGTCGGGTGGGACGGTTTCGGGCGGCTCGTCGTTCGGTAGCGGCTATAGCGGTGGAGTGGGCGGGAGCCCGACAATGGGGCCGCAACCCTCGCCGCAGTTGCAGCAGGGCACGTTCCGGCCGGGCGGCGGATCGAACAGCTTTGGCGGGCAGGTGGCGGGCGGGCCTCCGATTCCCGGACAGGGTGGCTTTGGTGGCGGGGCGCCGGGCGGCATTGCGGTGAACCCGGCTACGTCGATGATTCAACAGATTCTGACGCGGCCGAATCCGCAAGGGCTGGCCAATATTCAGGGGGGCATGGGCGGGGCGCAGGCGATGGGTGGCGGAATTGCGGGCGTGGCCAGCAAGCACGACGCCGAGGGGATCAAGATCTACAAGGAAAAGACGAATTACAAAGAGTGGGAGTTCGTCTATGACCCTTCGAAGGAGAAGGGCGCGATGGGGCAATTTCCGGGTCAGACGCAGGGCACGGTGGGCGGGCAGATGCCGGGGCAACCTGGGTTTGGCGGGCAACCGGGTGGCTTTGGAGGCCAGCAGGGCGGGTTCGGCGGGCAACCGGGTGGCTTCGGCGGGCAGCAAGGCGGCTTTGGCGGGACACCCCGGCGATAGGGGGTAGCGGTCGCAGTATACTGGCGTGACCCAGTATGTCGATCGATGTGGCAGGGCTGTTGGCGCCGGACCCCGAGGGCCGGCGATTCGTGGTGGGCGATTTAGTGGGCGGACGGTACCGGATTGAACGGTTCATCGGCGCTGGCGGGATGGGTGAGGTGTATGGGGCGCGGGACGAGATGCTGGACGTCTATGTTGCGCTGAAGACGTTGCGGGGGGAGTTGGCGCGGGACGAGCAGGCCCTGGACGCGTTCCGGCGGGAGTTACTGGTGCTGCGACGGGTGACGCACGCGAACGTGTGCCGGGTGTTTGATTACGGGGTGGAGGGAGGGTCGGCGTACTTCACGATGGAGTGCGTGGAGGGGGAGAGCTTGCGGGAGCGGCTGGTGCGGGAGGGCCCGTATGCGCCGGAGGCTGCGATGGGGCTGGTGCGGCAGTTGGCGGCTGGGTTGGCGGCGGCGCACGATTTGGGGATTGTGCATCGGGATTTCAAGTCGGCCAATATTTTGCTGGATGGCGAGGGGCGGGCGGTGATCACCGATTTCGGGCTGGCGCGGAATGTGCGGTCTGAACAGGCCGAACCGAGCATTGGGTTGGGGACCCCGACCTACATGGCGCCGGAGCAGATGGAAGAGCGGCCGGCGGGGCCGCGGGCGGACCTGTATTCGTTTGGCGTGGTGCTGTATGAGCTGGTGACGGGGGTGGTGCCGTGGACAGGGGCGACGCCGGTGGCGCTTGCGCTGAAGAAGATCCGGGAGGCACCGCCCAAGCCGAGCACGCTGAAGGCTGGCTTGCCGCGGCGTTGGGATGAGGTGGTATTGCGGTGCCTGGCATACCGGCCGGAGGACCGCTACGGCGGGGCGATGGAGATTGTGGCGGCGTTGGTACCGGCGCGGCTGGGGCGGCGGTCTGTATTGGCTGGCCTGGCAGCGGTGGCGCTGGCGGCGGCGGGATTCCTGGGCTGGCGGTGGTGGGAGGCGCGGCCGAACACCTCGGCCGAGGCTGTGGCGGCGATGCGGGCCGGGGCGTGGCATCGGGCCGAGGGGTTGTTGCGGAGGGAGACGACGACGGACGCGCGGGCGCGGCTGGCGGAGACGCTGCTGGAGTTGGACCGGGTGGAGGAGGCCAAGGACATCGTGCTGGCGCTGCCTGGGACGCCGCGGGTGGAGGCGACGAAGCTGCTGGCGCAGCGGCGGTTTGGCGATGCAGCGCGGGCGTTCGCAGCGTTGCCGGATGGGCGTGTGGACGGGTGCCGGGTGTTGGGGAAAGTGCAAGCGGAGCAGGCATTGCTGTGTTGGGACTCGGTGCTGCGGGAGACGCCGGAGAATGGGCCGGCGTGGCTGCAGAGCGGGTTGCTGATGGCGCGGCAGTGGAAGGTTGCGCCGGCGCTGGAGCGGCTGGGGCGGGCGGAGGCGATATTCCGGGTGGCGGGCGAGGTGGAGGGCATTACCGAGGCGCGGTTGGGGCGGGCGGCGGCGTTGCAGCACGAGAAGCATTGGGGGGATTCGCGGCGGGCGTTGGAGGAGGCGTTGGAGTTGGCGCGGGCGGCGCGGCTGGATTATACGGCGGCCAGGTTGCAGTTTGCGTTGGCGCGGAATGCGATTTTCGCAGGAGATATGGGGGAGGCGCGGGCGCGGGCGGAGTCGGGCGGGGCGCTGGCGAAGGAAAAGGGCTTTGCGTTCTTGGCGGCGCAGGGGAGAAATGACCTCGGTTCTCTGCTGCTTGCGCAATACAAGTTAGAGGAGGCTCGCGGCGAGTTTACGATGGCCCGTTTGTACGCAAAAGACGCACGGAGCGCGGCGCAGGAGGCTCGGGCGGAGCTATCGCTGGCCTCCGTGGCGATGCGGCAGAAGCGGCAGGCCGAGGCGCTGCCGTTGATTCGCGCGGGGCTGGCTTATTACGAACGGGGCGGGTATCGGGACCAGGCGTTGAGCGCGAAGTTCTTGCTGATCGACGCGTTGACGGACACGGGGGAGCTGGCCGAGGCGCGGCGGATTTTGGCGGCGTTGCGCGGCGACGCGTCGTTGGCGAGTGACCATGTGGCGCAGACGCGGATTCTGGAGCGGGAACGGATTTTTGCGTTGTGGGCCCGGGATTTTGCCGATGCGCGGCGGATTCAGCAGTCGTTGATTGGGCTGTATGGGTTGAGCGGTGAGGGGCAATCGTTGGCGTATGCGTGGGTGAACCTGGCGGAGGTGGAGTGCCGGGATGGGAAGCCGGGGGAGATGGCACTGGCGCGAGGGCGGAGCCTGGCACAGATGAAGAGGGCCGAGGCGGTGTTGGAACGGGCGTTTCTGGTGGAGGCGGGGTGCGCTTTGGCGGCCGGGCGGGCGGAGGCAGCGGCGCGGGCGGGGCGGGCGGCATTGGCGTTTGGGTTTGGGAATCCGTCGCGGGATGCGTTGGGGTGGAGTGCGGTGGGCGGGCGCGCGGGGTGTGAGAAGGCTGTTGGGTTGGCGCGGGAGTTGGACGTGCGGGCGCAGGTGTTGGGACGGTGTGTGGTGGTGGATGGAAAGTGGGAGGGGGAGCGGGCGGAGTTGGAACGAAAACTGAGAGGAGAAGGCAGATGAGGATTTTATTGGGATTGATTGTGGGAGTGGGTGCAGTTTGGGGCGCGGGAGTGACTGAGCCGCCGCAGAGCACGCATTGCGAACAGGCCGGCACAATTGCGTTATCGAATCATGAGGTGCCGATAATTGTCGAGGACGGATCGATCAGGCTTCGGGCCTAT
>CANIFK010000199.1 GCA_947466555.1 Acidobacteriota bacterium
ATCAGATGGCACTGGCGATCACCGCGGCCAGCGTGCGGCAGACGGAAACCGAGTATTTCCGCCAGGAACCGCCAGTGGAGCGGGACGCCGACCCGACAACTGTAAAGATTCTCTTAAACTACGCCCCGCAGAACCCGCGCAGTTCGGTGATGCGGCCGGTGGACACGTCGGCACTGGTGTCGATTTTGCGGAATATCTCGCGGGACCCGCGGGTGTCGCGGTTTTCCCTGGTGGCCTTCTGCATGCAGGAGCAGAAGGTGCTCTACCGGCAGGAGAACGCGGAGAAAATCGACTTCCCTGCCCTGGGTGAAGCGCTCGCGAAGATCCAGTTGGGCCGGGTGGATCTGGCGCGACTGGCGGATAAAAAATCGGATGTCCGATTCCTTACCGACTTGATTCGCAATGAGTTAGGCTCGTCAGAGCGACCGGATGCGTTTATTTTTGCCGGTCCTAAAGTGATGTTGGAACACAACATCGAAATCGAGACGTTGAAGGAGATCGGGAGCTTGGACGCTCCGGTTTTCTACATGAACTACAACCTGTTCCCGCAAGTCACCCCGTGGCGGGATACAATCGGAAACGCAGTGAAGTACTTCAAGGGGTTGGAGTATACGATATCGCGCCCCCGCGATCTTTGGTCAGCGACCACGGAAGTCGTCAGCCGGATACAAAAATCCCGTTCGGCACGAATTGCCCAAAACGCAAAGTCGAATTGATGCGTCCCACTGGTATAGGAACTCGCTGATCTTTATGACACTTCCCGCTTCGCTCCTGCTCGCGTTCGTCACTCTGCCTGTGCTGGCCCAACCGGTTGGGCAGCGGATGGCGCCCTACGTACCGTCTCCCCAGGAGATTATCGACCGGATGTTGGAAGTGGCCCATGCCCGGCAGGGGGATATGGTCATCGATCTGGGTTGTGGCGACGGGCGGATCCTGATTACAGCGGTGCAGAAGTTCCAGACGAAGGCGGTCGGCATCGAGATCGACCCGAAGATCGCCGGGCAGGCAAGCGATATGATTGTCCGGCTGGGACTGCAGAACAAGGCGCGCGTGGTGCGGGCGGACGTCTTCGACGCCGATCTGTCGCAGGCCGATGTGGTGACGATGTATTTGACCACGAGCTTCAATGAGAAACTGCGGCCGAAGTTTGAAAAGTCGTTGCGGCCTGGGACTCGCGTGGTTTCGCATGACTACGGCATCCGCGGTTGGAATCCCGTGGAAGTGGAAGAGGTGTTCGTACATGGCCGCCGGCACCGTATTTTCCTCTATGTGGTTGAGGGTAAGAAGAACTAACGAAGCCCGGGCTGTGATACGGTAGTCCTTCGGATGCCTGATTTTGATGTAGTTGGGGTGGGCCTGAACGCCACCGATACTTTGATCCTTGTTCCGCGGTTCCCGGCGTACGCTGGTAAGGAACCTTTTGTCGATGAGATGTACAGCCCGGGTGGCCAGGTGGCGAGCGCCATGGTGGCCTGCGCGAAGCTGGGAATGCGCACGAAGTACATCGGCACGGTGGGCGATGATGAACGCGGCCGGATTCAGATTGAAAGCCTGCAGGGGACGGGGATCAACCTGGACCACGTGCAGGTCCGGAAGGGTTGCGCCAACCAGTCGGCCTACATCGTGATCGATCAATCGACCGGGGAGCGGACGGTTTTCTGGCGCCGGTCGGATTGCCTGCGTCTGGACCCGAGCGAGATTACGCCGGAGATGATTACCAACGCCCGGCTGCTGCATATCGATGGGCACGACACGGCGGCCGTGGGCCGCGCGGCGGCGATTGCGCGCCACCACAATATTCCGGTCACCGTCGACGTAGACACGGTCTACCACGGCTTCGACAAGGTACTGCAGAACGTCGATTACCTGATCACCAGTTCCGAGTTTCCCGTCCGCTGGACCGGCGAGGGCGACCCGTTCCGCGCGCTGATCATGATTCAGGAAGAATACGGCATGAAAGTGGCCGCGATGACGCTGGGATCGTTCGGCTCGATTGCGCGCATGGACGGCAAGTTCTGCTATTCGCCGGCGTTCGTGGTGAACTGCGTGGATACGACCGGCGCGGGGGACGTCTTCCACGGCGCGTATTGCTACGGCGTGTTGGAAGGCCTGAGCCTCCGCGATACGCTCGACCTTTCGAACGCCATGGCGGCGCTGAACTGCACGGCGATCGGAGCCCGTGGCGGCATCGCCGATCTGTCCGCGGCGAAGGCGCTGATGGCCCGAGCGGAACGCCGCACCAACCGCGACTTCGAACAGCGCGCGTTATGATCCCGCTCCGCGACACGCAGCCGAGCTACACCTTCCCCTTCGTGACGGTGGCGATCATTGTGCTGAATGTCGCGGCGTTCCTGTACGAATTTTCGATGGACCCGTATGAGCTGAACTTCTTCATCGCTCACTACGGGGTGATTCCGACGCGGTTCCAGTGGATGGACGTCTTAACCAGCATCTTCCTGCACGGCGGGTGGATGCACCTGATCGGCAACATGTGGTTCCTGTGGATCTACGGCGACAACGTGGAAGACATTCTGGGCCACTCGCAGTACCTGCTGTTCTATCTGCTGTGTGGGGTGGCGGCAACGATGGTCCATGTGGCGTTCAATGCCGACTCCCGCGTGCCGACAATTGGAGCGAGCGGGGCGATCGCGGGCGTCATGGGCGCCTATGTCGTCAAATTCCCCCATTCGCGCATCACGACGCTGGTGCCGATCACGATTTTCCTGACCACCGTGGACATCCCCGCCTACTTCATCCTGCTCTACTGGTTTGTGATCCAGTTTTTCAGCGGTGTGGGCTCCGTGGGGCATTCGCACCTGTCGCAGGGGGGCGTGGCATGGTTTGCGCACGTTGGCGGCTTCCTGGCCGGTGTGGTGCTGATTCTGGTCATGCGTACGGAGCAGCGCTGGAGCCACGGCCCCGGTTCGCGATGGTAACGGTGGAATTCTATACACGGAAGGGCTGCCACCTGTGCGAGGCGGCCGAGGAAGTCCTGCGCGCCGAACAGCGGCGCACGCCGTTTACGCTGGCGGTGTTCGACATCGACGCCGACCCGGAGTTGAAGGAACTCTACAACCTACTGGTGCCGGTGACGGTGCTGCCGAATGGAGATGAGCTGCACTACCGGGTGGAGTTGGCGCGGTTGCGGGCGGCGCTGGGCTAGATCGTCAGCGTGTGGTGGATGTAGAAGAAGATCGGCCGGTGGTTCGGTGACGTGGCGCGGAAGAACGCACCGGTGGCGAAGGCGCCAAAGCCACCGCCCATGGTCATGAACTTGCGGTAGTTCCAATTGACGTAGCCATCGAACTCCTGGCCCGCCCAGCGGCCGGCGGTGCCCTTCGTGTCGCGGACGACGAGCCGGTTCTGGGTGTTGAACACACCGACGCGGGGATCGACCACCCAGTTGGCGTTGTACATGAAATTGACCGCGAGAGACTTAATGGGCCGCCAGGTGCCGAAGGCGCGGACGTTGTCCAGGTTGCGCCAGGCGAAGAGGTCCTCGTGGCCCAGCTTGTCGTGGATGGCGGGGTACATCTGATCGAAGCCGGAGGAGGCGAATTTGTATTCGACAGAGAAGTCAACCGGGCCGAACTTGCGGGCGAGGGCGGCGGCGACGGCGCCTTCGGTGCTGACGAGCGCGCCGCGGGTGACGCGTTCGACCACCGGTTCGATCGTTAGCTTAACCTTCTTGCCGAGCGGGGCCATTAGCCGGCCGCCGGTGATGACGCTGTCGAGCGTGCCGGGCTGCTGGTGGTGAAGGACGTAGAGCTCCGACCATTTGCCGAAGGTGTTGTAGGTGCCGTAGAGGTGTTCGCGGAGGATGGGTTTATTGAAACGGTTGATGGAGATCGTGGTGGGCGACACGAAGAGGAATTCGAAAACATTCTTCTTTGTTTTCCACTGCGCGCGGGCCATGTCGTAGGTGCGCGTGAGGTTTGCCCACTGCGGGGAGCCGATGAAGCGGGTGTCGCCGTAGCTCAGCGTGGAACGGCCGGCGCGGAGGGCGAAGCCGGTTTTGCGCTTTTCGAAGAGCGTGAAGTAGGCCTCGTAGAGATCGCTGCCGTCGCGGAGGGAGTTGGGCGCGTTGGGACCGTAGAGAGGCGCGCGGGTGTCCTGGCCGATGACGCGAACTTCGACATCGGCGTTCGGCTTGTAGGAGAAGCCGAGACGATGGCGGAGGAGGGCGACGTCGTAATCGCGCGCAGTGCCGAAGGCGACGTTGTCGCGATCTTCATAGCGAATGCGCGACTCGCCGAGGAGCGTGAGGCGACCATCGAAAAAGATGTTGGGCTCTCCGCCGGGCAGTGCCGCGGCGAAGAGCGTCAACAGGAGGAGGGGTCGCACGGGTTAGTCCTGCTTGAGCGGCGTGACCGGATCGATAAACGGCCACACGAAGGCGCCGCAGAGGTAGACGCCGGCCATGACGGTCAGCACCTGGTTCCAATCGTTATTGGTGTAGAGCAGGATGTAGGGAGCGATGAGCGGCGCGGCGAGGCCGGCGAAGTTGCCCATCATGTTCATGGAGCCGGAGAGCGTGCCGGCGAACTTGCCGCCAACGTCCATGCAGGCGCCCCAGGCGTTGGGCATTACGAGATCGTTGCAGAAGCTGGCCATCCCCATGGCGAGCATGGCGGCGAGCGGCGTGCCCATCTGGGTGGAGGTATACATGAGCATGGCGGCGCCGGTGAAGCCGATCGTCGACATGATGCGGCGGGCCTTGCCGGTGCTATTGATCCGCGCCGCCAGACGGGGCGAGACGAAGCCGGAGAAGAGCGCGCCGATGCCGCCGAAGAAGAGCGGGAAGATCGACAGGTTCGAGGCTTCCTTGCCCGACAGGTGCCAGTGCTCCTGCAGATAGGTGGGCAGCCATGTGATGTAGAAATACCAGGGGTAGGAGAGCAGGAAGTATTGCAGCCACAGGCCCCACACGCTGCCGCGGCCGAGCAGTTTGGCCCACGGCACGTCGCCGTGGCTTTCGGCCTTCTGCGCGGAGGCCTGGATGATGGCCAGTTCGCCTTTGTTCACCGAGGGGTGCTCGGCAGGGTTGTCCCGGTACCACTTGTAGAAGAAGACGGCCCAAATCACGCCGATGGCGCCGAAGACGGCGAAGGCGCTGCGCCAGTCCATGAGGGCGAAGACCGCGATGACCAGCGGGCCGGTGAAGGCGCCGCCCCATCGGGCCGCGAGCCAGGTGATGCCCTGCGCGCGTACCTGTTCGTCTTTCGGGAGCCAGGTGGTGTAGGTCTTTGTGAGGTTCGGGAAGCAACCTGCTTCGCCGGCGCCGAACAGGAACCGGGTGATCCACATGGACCAGAAACTGAACATCCAGCCGGTGGCGACCGTGAAGACGCTCCACCAGATGACGATACGCATCAGCACTTTGCGGGCGCCCATCCAGTCGCCCATCCAGCCGCCGGGAATTTCGAAGGCGGCGTAGGCCAGACCGAAGGCGCCGAAGATGTAGCCCATTTCGGTCTTGCTGAAGTTGAGGTCTTTGGAGATGAACGGCGCGGCCGTGGACATGGCGACGCGGTCGATGTAGGAAAGAATCGCTAGAGTAACAGCGAAGACTATGACGAGATGACGTGACTTGGTCGGCTGCATGGCTCGACTCCCTTATGAATTCCCCGGCGGGTCTAACTCTCGGTCCAACCACTCCAGATACGCCGGCAGACCATCGACCACCGGGATCGCGATCGCTTCCGGAACTTCGTCACTGTGCATGTTCGCCAGGCGCTCCTGGAGCCGGCCCAGCAGATCCCGGCGGCTCTTCACCACCAGCATCACTTCGTCACTTTCCTGCAGGCTTCCCTGCCACTGATAGATGCTAACAACGCCATCCACCACGTTCACGCAAGCAGCCAATCGCTCCTCCACCAACCCTCTGGCAATGCGTTTGGCCTCCTCGCGCGAGGAGCATGTGGAGAACACAATTACTTTATCTGTCATGAGGACTTTGATTTTGGAGCAAAAGCAGATTATAAACAAAGGTGAGGCAAAGTGTTGGTGCACGAAGAGAAAAAGGTAAATTGGAAACGACTGATGGCCATCGCGGCCACCGGCGCGTTGTCCGTTTACACCATCGTCACGCTGCAGGGGCCGCACGGAATCGGCGCGCTCCGCACAAAACTGGCGAAGATCCAGGAGCTGCACGAACAGCAAAGCAACCTATCGAAAGAACTGGCGGAGAAGAAGAAGCGCGTGGAATCGTTGGAACGCGGCCAGAACATCGACATGGAAATGCGCCGCTTTGGACGGACTCTTCCGGACGAAGTGGAATACAAGGTGACCGAACCTAAGGTTGAGGCGCCCGCCGAAGACGCCGACCACGGCAAGAATTAGTTCACGGGAACCCAGTCGGCGGCCTGCGGGCGTTCGGCGCGGACGGCCACTCCGGCTGGGATCCATTCGCAATATTCATTGCGGCTGACGCGGCATTCGGTGGCAGGGGCGGATTGCACGCGTTGGGTCAACGCGGCCAGGCGCGCCGAATCGACGGCCGCCAGCACGGCCATGTTGTGATCGGCATCGCTCACCTTCAGCATGTAGAGCAGGCGCACGTGGCGCAGCCGGGCGGGTTGGCGCAGGCGCGGCGCGAAGGATTTGGCGGGATGGGTGAGCTGGCCGTTGCGGTTCAGCGTCACTTCGGTGAGGGCGACCTGCACGCCGCCCTTCTTGTGCGCGCCGACACCGTAGATGGCCGTCTCGTAGCCTTGGAATTCGTCGCCGGCGCGAAGCGTGATCGTGTTGCCCTCTTCCTGCTGTTCGGTGGCCTTCAACAGAAAGCCGCCGGACTTGAGCACCGGCGTGATGACGCGCACACGCCACCCGGCTTCCAGCTCCGCAAAGGCGGGCCCGCGCAGCACCGGCGCCGGCGGCAGCGGAGCGGGGTGGCGTTTCGCGCACCCCGCCAGCAGCACCGCCACTACCAGCAGCCATCTCATGCGGTCAGCAGGCCCCAGGAGGTGGCGTAGAGCTTCTCGGCGGCCTCTTCCGTCTTCGCTTCCACGAAGACACGCAGAATCGGCTCCGTGTTCGACGCGCGGACGTGAACCCAGCGGTCCGGCCACAGCAACTTCAGCCCGTCGCTGCGGTCCGCTTCCGCTTCCGGAAAGCCTTCCTCCAGCGCCTGCATCAATCCGCCCAAACGGCCGTGCGCAAACGCCACCTTGCCCGACTTGCGGACATACTGCGGCAGCGCGGCCACCAGTTCGGAAACGGTCTTGCCACTCTCGGCCATGAGGTCCAGCAGGAACGCCATCGCCGTGAACGAGTCGCGACACAGCTGCACCGCCGGGAAGATCACGCCGCCGGCCGAGCCTTCGCCGCCAATCGCCGCCTTCACGGCCTGCATGGTTTCGACCACGTTCGCCTCGCCCACCGGCGTACGGTAGACCTTGCGGCCGAAGGCGAGCGCGATGTCGTCGATGGCCGAAGAGGTCGTCAGATTCACCACCACCGGGCCTGGGACCACGGCCAAGGCCCGCTGCACGGCCAGCGCCAGCACGTCGTCGTTATCCAGCACGCGGCCGTTCTCATCGACGATGGCCAGACGGTCCGCATCCGGATCCTGCGCGAAGCCGACTTCGGCGCCGGTCTTCAACACCAGCGCGGCCAGCTCGCCCAGCGTGTCCGGACGCGGCTCGGCGATGCGCGGGAAGACCTTCGTCGGGTCAATCGAAATCGCATCCAAACGGCAGTTGAGCGAGTCCACCAGGAAGCCCGGCGTCATCACGGAACCCGCGCCATTGACGGCATCGAGCGCCACGCGGAAGTGGCGGCGGCGAATGCGCTCCACGTCCACCTTGGCCAAAACGCGGTCGATATGAATCGCCTTCGCCAGGCCCGGGTCCGTGGTCACGTAACCGATCTCGGCATTCGTAGCCTGTGTGAAATCGGACTGGTGATAGAGGTCGATCAGCTCGTTGCGCTCGTATTGATTGAAAAACTGCCCCTCTTTGTTGAACAGCTTCAGGGCGTTGTACTCCGGCGGATTGTGGGACGCGGTCAGCCCGATGCCGCCGCGCGCGCGGATGTGTTCGACGTAGATCTGAATCGTCGGCGTGGGCAGGATGCCGACGTCGACGACGTCGCACCCGGCCGCCAGCAAGCCGCAATTGACGGCGTGTTGCAGCATCGGCCCGCTCAGCCGCGTATCGCGGCCCACCACCACGCGACCGCGGCCCACATAGGTGCCAAACGCCTGCGCGAAGTGCAACGTTAACGATGGAGTGAGGAACTCCGGAACCACGCCGCGCACGCCCGATACGCCAATCTTCAGCAGATGTTCGCGGGGCATTAGCTGTAGCTCCTTGCTTTGTCCATGAGGGTTTCAAACAGCTCCTGCGGCG
>CANIFK010000200.1 GCA_947466555.1 Acidobacteriota bacterium
GAAGATTGACGAGTGGTACGAGGCGGGGCGGGCGAATGGGGCGATTGGCGGGAAGCTGATCGGGGCCGGCGGGGGCGGGTTCCTGATGTTCTACGCCGAGGACAAGACGCGGCTGCGGCAGGCGATGAAGGGGCTGGGGCTGAGCGAGGTGCGGGTGCGGTTTGATTTTGAAGGGAGCGCCGTGGTGGCGCGGTCGTAGGGTTTTCATGCTGCCTGTGATTATTTTGGCCGGGGGCCTGGCGACGCGGCTGCGGCCGATTACGGAGAAGATTCCGAAGGCTTTAGTGGAGGTCAACGGGCGGCCGTTTCTGGACTACCAGATGCGGCTGTTGGCGGCGAATGGCGTGACGCGGGCGGTGCTGAGTGTCGCTTATCGCGGGGAGATGATTCAGGAATTTTTGGGCGATGGGTCCCGGTATGGGATTTCGGTTAGCTACTCCTTTGACGGGCCGGTGTATTTGGGGACGGCCGGGGCGATCCGGAAGGCGTTGCCGCTGTTGGGGCCGGAGTTCTTTACTTTGTATGGGGACTCGTATTTGACGGTGCCGTTTGGGGACGTGGGGCGGACGTTTGCCGAGAGCGGGAAAGAGGCGTTGATGACGGTGTACCGGAACGAAGGGTTGTTCGATACGAGCAACGTGGAGTTTGCCGGGGGCCGGATTGTCACTTACGATAAGAAGGCCCGGACGGCGGCGATGCGACATATCGATTACGGCCTGGGAGTGTTCCGGGCGTCGGTGTTCGCGGGGCTGGCCGAGGGCGAGGCTTGTGACCTGGCGACGCTGTACCAGGACGTGCTGCGGCGCGGGGAGCTGGCGGCGTATGAGGTTAGCGATCGGTTTTATGAGATTGGGACCGTGGAGGGGATTCGGGACACCGAGGCCTATCTGACGGAGCGAGGACTGTAGATGAGTTTTGTAGCGCAATATATCGGCGAGTCGATCGAGATCCTGCAGAAGTTGGACGCGGGGGCGATTGAGAAGATGGTGAGCATTCTGGCCGCGACGCGGGCCGGGGGCGGGCGGCTGTTTTTGTTGGGCGTGGGCGGGTCCGCCGCGAATGCTTCGCACGCGGTGAACGACTTCCGGAAGATTGTGGGGATGGAGGCGTACGCGCCCACCGATAATGTTTCGGAATTGACGGCGCGGACGAACGATGAAGGCTGGGATGGCGTGTTCGCCAACTGGCTGAAGGTAAGCCGGTTGCGGGCCGGGGATTGCGTGTTTGTGCTGTCGGTGGGGGGCGGGAATCTGGAGAAAAATGTCAGCCCGAATCTGGTTCGTGCGGTGCAGCACGCCAAGGAAGTGGGCGCGGCGGTGGTGGGCATTGTGGGACGGGATGGGGGCTATACGGCCACCGTGGCCGACGCTTGTGTGATTGTGCCGACGGTGAATGTTGTTCATACGACGCCGCATGCGGAGGCGTTCCAGGCGGTGGTTTGGCATCTGCTGGTTTCGCATCCGTCGTTGAAGGCGAGCGAGACGAAGTGGGAGTCCGTACGCTAAAGCGCGCGGTATTTCTGGACCGGGACGGCGTGCTGAACGAGGCCGTGGTGCGCGACGGGAAGCCGTATCCACCCGCTACCGCGGGCGAGGTGCGGCTGGTGGACGGGGCGGTGGAGGGGTTGGGCCGGCTGCGGGATATGGGATTTCTGCTGTTGGTGGCGACGAATCAACCGGACGTGGCGCGGGGGACGCAGACGATGGAGGAGCTGGGCGCGATTAATTCGGTGTTGGAAGAGGCCTTGCCGTTGGACGCGGTGTTGATTTGCCCGCATGACAGCGGGGACGGGTGCGAGTGCCGGAAGCCGAAGCCGGGGCTGTTGACGCTGGGGGCACGGGAGTTTGGGGTGGCGCTGGAAGCAAGTTACATGATCGGCGACCGGTGGCGGGATATGGACGCGGCGGCGGCGGCGGGGGTGGCCGGGGTGTGGATCGATTATGGGTATGATGAGCGGGGACCGTCGGCGCCGGTAGCGGCGCGCGTGAAGAATTTGCGCGAAGCTGTCGATTGGATTGTGAACGAGGAGAACCGTTGATGCGCGTGAAGATATTTGCCGATGGGGCGGAGAAGGCCCCGATGTTGAAGCTGTATGCCAACCCGCAGATTCAGGGGTTCACGACGAACCCGACGTTGATGCGGAAGGCTGGCATTACGGATTATGAGGCGTTCGCGCGGGATATCCTGACGGCGATTCCAGACCGGCCGATTTCGTTTGAAGTGTTTGCCGATGAGTTTGACGAGATGGAGCGGCAGGCGGAGCGGATTGCGACGTGGGGCGAGAATGTCTACGTCAAAATTCCGGTGACGAATACGCGGGGGGAGAGCGCGGCGCCATTGGTCGAGCGGTTGGCCGGGCGAGGCGTGAAGCAGAATGTGACGGCGCTGATGACTTTGGCGCAGGTTCGGGAGATTACGGCGGCGTTGGCCCACGGACCGGCGGCGAATATTAGCGTTTTCGCGGGGCGGATTGCGGACACGGGAGTGGATCCGTTGCCGATGATGCGGGAGGCGCTGGAGATCATGCGGCCGTATCCGCAGTTGGAGCTGATCTGGGCGAGCCCGCGGGAACTGCTGAATATCGTGCAGGCGAGCGAGATCGGGTGCCACATTATTACGGTGACGTCGGACATTTTGAACAAGCTGCCGTTGATCGGAAAAGACCTGGGCGAGTATTCGCTGGACACGGTGAAGATGTTCCGGAATGACGCGCTGGCTAGCGGGTTTGGGCTGTAATCAGTTGTTGGCGCGGAGGTAGCGCAGGCCGAATTCTTCGACGCGGAGCATGTGAACGCGGGCGTCGCCGGGCGCTTTGACGGTTTGGGGCGGAGCGTTGACGAGTTCGAGTTTCACGTTGTTGACGCCGGGCTTCAGGTTGAGGGTGGCGCTGAGCAGGGCGGGGGCGGATAGCTTCAGAATCGTCTCGGTGCCGGTTTCGGCGTGAGTGAGACGGATGGTGCGGGCGGGGTCCGGGCTGGCGAAGCCGGCGGCGGCGCGGAAGTTGAGTTGGTAGATGTGATCGGCCGGGTCGGAATCGGTGCGGCGGATCTGGAGATCCATGTTCTGTGCGACCCAGAACCAGGAGGTGATCTCGGACTTGTCTTCGCCCTGGGGGTTTGAGGCTTTGATTTGGGGCGGGACGGGGACGGTGCCGGCGATGGCGCGGAGGAGAGCGGGGTCGGGCTTTTCGATGGGGCGCGGGTCGGAGACGGCGGGGTTGACCAGACGCACCATTAGCTTGCGACCGTCGTGGGGGAGGTTGACGGTGGGCTGGGTGGGTTCGAGCAGTTCGAAGAAGAATGCGTTGCGGCCAGGGGCGAGGATGAGAGGGATGACCGGCGTTTGGCCGCCGTTGGTTTCGATGATCGACGAGATGCCGGTGCGGCTGTTGGTCATGCGCATTTTGCGGTAGGTGGAGGGGTTGGAGGGGCCGGGATCGACGCGAACCTTGAACTTGTACTCGACGGGGCGGGGGTCGTTGTCCCAGCGGTTGATATCGATATCGAGGTTGTCGGCGAGCCAGTACCAGACGTCGGCGGTGTCGCGCTCTTCGCCTTGGGGGTTAGAGACGTCGAGGGTGGGGACGCCGCCGGAGTCCTCCTGACTGTGGACGCCGGTCTGGGAGAGGAGGATCAAACCGGGGAGGTAATTGGGAACCCTGGTGAATTCGTAGGCGCTTTGGTTGAGGGAGAAATCGGCGAGGCGGGGCGGGGTGAGGTAGGCCTTGCTGTCGCGGGCGTGATAGGCAAGCCAGCCGGCGGCGTAGGGGTCGGCGTGGTTAACGAGGTAGGTTCGACCGCGATGGGATTCGGCGTAGTTGATGGAGGCGACGGTTTCCTTGGATTGGAGGGTTTGGAGGATGCCGGCATGCTGGAGGATGGGGAGATTGTGGTTATAAGAACCGAGTGCGGCGAAGAGGGTGAGCACGGCCGTGAAGATGAGGGCGGGCTGGGGCTGTCGGAGGCGGGAGAGGCCGGCGACGGGGAGGAGAATCCAGAGGTAGACGTAGCTGTCCTGGAGCTTTGAGAAGGGGTATTTGGCGAGGGGGGTCTGCAGGAAGAGGTAGGCGAGGATTAGCACGGGCGGGGCGAGGAGAGCGGAGAGGAAGGCGCCGGTGCGGCGGGAGGATTTGTAGATGGCAAAGCCGGCGAGACCGGTGAGGGTGAGGGCGGTGAGTAGTTGGAGGGGGTAGACGAGAAAGGGGAAGCCGACGAGACCCTGGATCCAGCCGGGGATGGTGCCGGCGAGGCCGGCCTGGGCTTCGACGGACTGGGGCCGTTGGCCGGCGCGTTCGAGTTGGATGATGAGGAAGTTGAAGGAGGAGACGAGGGCGTAGGGGACAAGGAGGATGGATAGGAGGACGGCGGCGATGGAGGGGGCGAGGCGGCGGACGCCGTCGCGGCTAAGTAGATAGACGGCAAGAGCTGCGAAGGCGACCAGGCCGACGGGGAGGAGCTCGACGTAGCAGACAAGGAGATAAGCGAGGGCGATGGCGGGGAGGGCGATGGCGTAACCGGGTTTGCGGGTAGTGGTGCGTGCCCAGAGGCCAAGGAAGGGCAGGACGAAGAGGCTGACCGATTGAGAGAGGAAGCCTTCGAGGTGATAGCGGGTGAGGGCTGGGGCGAGGCCGGTCCAGAGGGCGGCGGTGACGGAGAGATTGGCGGGGATGGCGAGGGCGCGGGCGAGGCTATAGGTGACCAGGGCGAGGAGTGCGAGGCAGAAGGAGGAGATGCCGGCGTAGGCTTCCTTGGTATTGGAGAAGCTGAGGGAGGCGGCGTAGGCCTGAGCGACGGCCTGACCGATGCGCCATTCCTTGAACTCGTGGGTGCGGGTGAGCCAGGGCTGAAGATGGATGTCGGCGGCGGTGGAGTGGAAGGGCTGGGTGAGGATGAACTGGGAGAGTACGGTGTAGTTGAACTGGTCGGTGTGGCCCTTGCCGTAGAAGAAGCTGGGGGATTCGACGAGGGCGGAGAAGACCTGGACGAAGAAGACGGCGGCGAGGACGGCGGCGGCGCGATTGCGGTCTGAGGGGGAGAGCGGCGGGAGATTGCGGACGAGCAGAAATACACCGTAGAAGCCGATGGCGGCAGGAAGGGCGAAGGCAGTTTGTACGGGGATATTGCAATAGACGAGATTTTGGAGGAGGAGGATCTGGACGGCGAAGCCGGCGCCGAAGAGGAGGGTGGTGAGGGAGAGCGACCAGGGCGATTCGATTTTCAGAAGCCGTTTCAGGATAGCGGCCCAGCCGGCGGAGGTGGCGGTGAGGAGAAGGAACTGAAGGAGGATGAAAAACATGAAGGTGGTGGTGCGTCCGCGAGCGGGCGCACTGCCATCTATTTTCGCATCTTATTCCAGTTGTATTTCCGCTAATTGGCGGTCCAGGTTCCGGCGGTGACAACGTTGCTTGTAAGCCCTCCGGCGTCTGTTACGGAAACGTAGACATTTTTCGGACCTGCGAAGGCGGGTTTGAAGGCTATAGGCAGGGCGAGGGAAAGGTTGTTGCCGGAGGCGGTGACGGCGAGCGCGGCGCCGGAGAGGGTGCAGTTGGCATTGGTGACGGAGGTGGCGGTTCCGGGAGTGATGGGCTGCCAGGCGCCATCGGAATCGCGGAAGAGATAGAAGGTGTTCCCCGAGCGGTTGTAGGAGATGAAGCAGGCGCCATTGCCATTGAGGGTGCTGTTGATAAGGATGAGGGCACTGGCAATGTCGGAGTTGCCGTTGGCGTCGGAGAGGGTGAGGGTGAAGGTCTGGGAACTCCCGGCGCCGGAGGCAGGGGTGATGGAGGTGACGGCGGGGGGACTGGCCGCCCCAGGGTTCCAGGTGCCGGCGGTGATCCAGCCGGAGTTGAGGCCGCCGGCATCAGCGGCGTAGGCGTAGAAGTTCTTGGCGCCGGTGAAGTTGGAGCTGAATGTGAGGGGGAGATTGAGGGTAAGAGTGTTACCGGAGGCAGCCGAGGAGAGGGCGGTGCCGCTGATGGTACAGAAGCCGTTGGTGACGGAGCCGGAAGAACCGGGATAGATGACTTGCCAGACGCTGTCGGAATCACGAAAGAGAAAGAAGGCGTTGGCGGAGCGGTTGTAAGAGATGAAGCAGGCGTTCTGGCCGTTGAGCGTGCTGTTGACGAGCAGGAGGGCGCTGGCGATGTCGGCATTGCCGTTGGTATCGGAGAGGATGACGGAGAAGGTTTGAGAGGGGCCGGAGCCGGCGTTGGGCGTAACGGAAGTGACGGAAGGGGGAGTGACCTGGCCGGTGCTCCAGGTGCCAGCGGTGATCCAACCGGAATTCAAGCCGCCGGTATCGGCGACATAGACGTAGAAGTTGTTGGCGCCGGTGTAGGAGGAGCTAAAGGTGAGTGGCAGGGTGATGGTCAACGAGTTGCCCGAGGCGGTTACGGTGAGACCGGTGCCGGCGAGGGCGCAGTTGTTATTGGAGGCGCCTGTGTTGGTTCCGGGGTAGACGAGTTGCCAGACGTTGACCGAATCCCTGTAGAGATAGAAGGCGTTGGCCGCGCGGTTGAAGGAGATGTAGCAGGAGTTGAGCCCGTTGAGCGCAGGGTTGATGACGAATTGGGCGGTGGCGATATCGGCAACGCCGTTGATGTCGGTGAGGGTAATGGTGAAGGTTTGCGTTAATCCGGTGCCGGAGGAGGGGGTGAGCGAGGTGACGGTGGGAGCGGCGGGGGTGCCGGGATTCCAGGTGCCCGCGGTGACCCAGCCGGAGGAGAGGCCGCCTACATCGGAGACGTTGGCGAAGAAATTCTTGAGGCCGGTAAACGAACCGCTAAAGGTGAGAGGTAGCGTGATCGTTAGCGTGTTGCCGGAAACGGAGGTCGCCAGGTTGGCGGTATTGAGGGTGCATTGGTCGTTGGCAACATCGGTCCCTGAGCCGGGATAGGCGGCGATCCAGGCATTGTCGGAATCCCGGTAGAGGAAGAATAAATTGCTTGGGCGATCGTAGGCGATGAAGCAGCCGCCCCGGCCATTCAGGGCAGCATTGACCAGGAGGAGTGCGCCGGAGATGTCGGTATAGCCGTTGGCATCGCCGAGAACGAGGGTAAAGGTCTGGGCGCCAGCGGAACCAGAAGTGGGGGAGTGGGAGTTGAGGGTAGGCGCGGTGGGCGGAGTGAGCGTCCAAGTGCCGACGGGGACCCAGCCGGTGGTGAGACCACCGGCGTCGGTGGCAGAGAGATAGGTGTTTTTAGCGCCGGTGAAAGTGGGTTTGAAGGTGAGCGGGAAGGCGATGGTGAGGGTGTTGCCAACAGGAGTGACGGTGAGCCCGGCTCCGGAAAGAGTACAGAAGTCGTTGGCGACGGTGGTGGCAGTACCGACTGTGACGGGCAGCCAGGAGGCGTCGGAGTCACGGAATAGCGAGACAGTGTTGGCGGCGCGGCTGTATGAGAGATAGCAGCCATTGGAGGTGGAGGTGGTGGGGTTGATGAGCAATTGGACGGTGGAGATATCGGCGCTGCCATTGGGATCAGTGACAGTGGCGGTGAAGATTTGTGCCGTTGTGGCGCCAGTGGCGGGAGTCAGCGAAGTGATGGCCGGGGGCGCGGCGCCGGCGGCTGTCCAGGAACCGGCGGCGATCCAGCCGGACGATGAGCCCGACTGATCAGTGGCCATGGCGAAGACGGTGAGGGGCCCGAAGCTGGGGGCTTTGAAGGTAATGGGGAGGTTGAAGTAATAGCTGTCTCCGCTGGCGACGGTAGAAACGGTTGCGCCAGGGATGGAACAGTAGTTGTTCTGAATGGTGGTGGCGCTGCCTGGGGTGAGTGAGCTCCAGGTGGAGTCGGCCGGGTTGTAGAGCGAAAGAGTGTTGGCCGAGCGGGAAAAGGTGATGTAGCAACCGGTGGCGGGATTGGGAGCGGCGTTAAAGAGAAATGTGAGGGTGGCGATATCGGCGTTGCCGTTTCCGTCGGTGAATTGGAAGTTGAAGGCCTGGCTGACGCCGGTGCCGGAGGAGGGAGAGAGTGCGGCGACCGTGGGGGCGTAGACGGGGAACGGGTTCCAGGCGCCGATGGCCTGCCAACCGCTGGCGAGTCCGCCGATGTCGGTGACGGAGGCATAGATGTTGCGCGTGCCCGTGAAACCGGACTTGAACGTCAGCGGCAGCACGAAAGTGAGTTGAGCGCCGACGCCGGAGACCGACAGGCCCGTGCCTGATAGGGAGCAATTGGCGTTTTCGACGGTAGTGGCGGCTCCCGGGGTGATGGGGAGGAACGCCGAATCAGCATCACGGAAGAGGCTGAGCGTATTGGTAGCGCGGGAATAGGTGATGTAGCAGGCGTTGAGCGTATTGAC
>CANIFK010000201.1 GCA_947466555.1 Acidobacteriota bacterium
ATATTCTGGCCGAGGTGGGCGCGCGCAAGGGCGACCGGTTGTTGATCGGCTTTGCGGCCGAGACGAACGATATGGTGGCCGAGGCGCGACGGAAGATGCAGACGAAGAAGGCCGATATGGTGGTGGGCAATTTCGTCAACGTCGCCGGCACCGGGTTTGAGTCGGATTTGAATGAAGTGACGCTGGTGATGTCGACCGGGGAGACGGTTCCGGTGGCGCGGGCGACGAAGCGCGAGATCGCGCATACCATTTTTGATCACGCCCTGCGTTTGCGACTGGCCCTGCACGCGTCACAATAACAAGAGCATGAGCCCCGAAGAGATCCGGCGCATCCTTGAGTTCTACCAGGACCTTGGCATCAAGTCCATCTACCGCCGTGGCAGCCAGTTGGTGGCCGCGGCGCCCGTGGAGGCCGAGCCGGAGCCGTCGCTGAGCTTCGACCAGTTGCCGCCGATGCCGCCTCGGACGCCCAAGCCTCAACCGCCGCCGGCGCAGCGCCCCGCACCGCCGCCGTTTGATGATGCGCCTTTGACGTTCGACGATCTGCCGCCGATGCCTTCGAAGGCGGCCCGCATTCCACCGCCCCCGGCGCGACCCGCATTCGCCCCAGCACCTGTACCCCTCATGGCCCAACCTCCCAAGATCGACCTTATCCCGCTCGCCCCCGAGAACGACTCGTTGGACCAGATCCGCACCGACATCGGCGACTGCAAACGCTGCCGCCTTTGCGAGGGGCGCAACAAGATCGTCTTTGGCTCCGGCAACGAGCGGTCGCCGCTCGTCTTCGTCGGCGAAGGCCCTGGCGCCGATGAGGACGCAAGCGGTCTACCCTTTGTTGGCCGCGCCGGCCAGTTGCTGACGCAGATGATCGATGGCACCGCGTCGAAAGAAGGCATCGCCATCACTCGCGCCGACGTCTTCATCTGCAACGTCGTCAAATGCCGTCCGCCGGAAAACCGCGCCCCGCAACCGGACGAGATGGAGATCTGCGGCCAGTTCCTGTTCCGCCAGCTGTCGGCGATCAAACCGAAGGCCATCTGCGCGCTGGGGTCGACCGCGGCGAAGGCCGTGCTGGGCACAAAGGAGGGCGTGACGAAGCTCCGCGGAAATTGGCACAAGTGGGGCGACGTTCCGGTGATGGTGACCTATCATCCGTCGTATCTGCTCCGCCCGTACAACCAGAACGCCAAGCGGGAAGCCTGGGAAGACCTGAAGAAGGTGTTGCACTTTGTCTATGACTGACACGCTTCGCCCGGGGCTATTTCTGTCGTTCGAGGGCATGGACGGCAGCGGGAAGACCACGCAGATGCGGCTGCTGATTGAGCGGCTCCGCGCTGAAGGCTACGACGTGCTGGAAACCGCTGAGCCGGGCGGCACGCCTATCGGCCGGCAGATCCGCCGGATCTTGCTCGACAGCGCCAATCAGGAATTGTCCAGCCGGGCGGAATTGCTGCTGTACTTCGCCTGCCGGGCCCAGAATGTCGATGAGTGGATCCGGCCGGCGCTCACGGCTGGCCGCGTTGTCGTCTCGGACCGCTATACGGACTCGACGGTTGCCTACCAAGGTGCCGGCCGGGGGCTGCCCATGGACGTGATTTGCGGTCTGCATCAGTTCGCCTGTGGCCCCACGGCGCCGGACTTGACGATCTATCTGGATATCGACCGCGCCATCGGCCTCGCCCGCGCCCACGCCCGCAACGCCGAACACGCCGCGGCGGGCCAGACCGACGAGACCCGCATCGATAACGAGGCGGCTGAGTTCCACGACCGGGTTTACGACGCCTATGCCGGTCTCGCTGCCGATGAGCCGGGCCGGATCCGCCGCATCGACGCCGCGCAGTCCATCGAACAGGTGCACGCCGATATCTGGGCCGCCGTCGAAACCCACATCGCCGCCCACTCGCTCAGCAAAGGGCCTCGCCATGTTTGAGAACTTCTACGGCAACACCACTGCGGCGGCGGTTCTGGAAGAGATGATTGGCGGCAGCCGGATTCCGCAGACGATTTTATTGTCGGGGCCGGAAGGGATTGGGAAGGCCACCCTGGCACGCCGTTTTGGCGCCCGTCTCCTCGGCCACCCGGAAAGTATCGAGAAGGACGACCTCAGCCTCCCGCACAACATCGAACGTCTCGCGGAACGGGAAAAGATGCCCGCCGACAAGCGCGGCGACGATCCGCTGATGTTCCAGTCCCACTCGGATTTCATCACCTTCTGCCCAGAAGGCCCGCTACGCCAAATCTCCATCCAGCAGATGCGCGCTCTCAAGGATCGCGCCCAGTACGCCCCGCTCAGGGGCCGGCACCGCATATTCCTGATCGATCAGATCGACCGCGCGAACGAGCAGGCAGCCAACTCACTGCTGAAGATCCTCGAAGAGCCCCCGCCCTACCTGATCATCGTCTGCACCGCTACCAACCCGTACGACCTGCTGCCGACGATCCGTTCCCGCTCGGTGCCGCTGTACCTGTCCCGGCTCACGGCCGGCGAGATGCAGGACTTCGCCACCCTCAAGAATCTCGACCAGGCCAAGCGCCGTATCGCGCTCGCCGCCGGCAGCCCCGGCGCGGCGCTGTCGATCGACCTCGCCGCCTACGACAAGCGCCGCGCCGCCATGCTCGCCCTCCTGGGCGCCGCGGCCGGCGTCCTGCCCTGGGCCGACTGGGCGAAACAGTCCGAAGCGCTCGCCTCCGCCCGCAGCGAAAAACTGGAAAACTACCTGAAGGTTCTCTATTTGCTATTGGAAGATCTCCTCTGGATTCGGTACAACCCTGGCGCACCCCTGAAAAATTTTGATATACAAAGGGAACTCGAAGGACTATCGCGCGTCATTGAATTTGAATGGATTCGCAAGGCCGTCCGGAAAACAGACGAACTTCTCGATCTCCTGCGTCGTAACATCCAACGAGGCATCGCCTTGGACGCTTGGGTTGTGGAACTTCGCCGGTAACTCACACGGCTTGCCCCCCCGGAGTCGGTATGGTTCAATAACGTTAGTTAACGATTCACGAATCCCCTTCAAGCGCTTCGGAAATTCATAAACGTAAACTAATTCGCTCCCGAAGTTGCTGGCAGGATCGCCCTTCCGGATGTAACATTCCGGCTTATTTTACGCCCATCTCTTAACTCTTGAAAGACAACATGCCTGTATCCCGCCCCCCCGTTGCCAACAAAAAACCCGTCCCGCCAGACCAGACAAACGCAGAAAACTTCTATTACATGAAGCAGATGCAGGCGAAGACGCCGATGGTGATCGCTCTCACCGACGGCGAAGTGATTCAAGGCGTGATCGAGTGGTACGACAGGACGTGTCTGAAGGTGAATCGCGAAGGCGCACCCAACCTGCTGTTGTTCAAAGCCAACATCAAGTACATGTACAAAGTGGGCGACTAGCCTTCCGCTACTCCTGATTTGTAGTTCGCGCTTTCATATCCAAGCGATGCCGGCGACGTTCCCCGGCATCTTCAAATCGGCGTAATTCTTCCTGTGACTCAGGAATTGCGGGCGCAATCGGAACTTTGTTACCTGCTTTGTCGATAGCGACAAACGTCAGGTAGGCCGACGAGGTGTGTTTCACCTCCCGGGACCGCAGGTCTTCTACAAACACCTTCACGCCGACCTCCATCGAGGTTCGAAATACCCGGTTCACCTGCGATCGCAGGATCACAAGCTGGCCAATATGGATGGGATGGAGGAAGGTCATGTAGTCGACCGAGGCGGTGACCACCGGTCCCCTCGCATGCCGCACCGCGGCCAGCGACCCGGCGAGATCCACCAGTGACATCACCTTGCCGCCAAACAGCGTCCCCAGCGTGTTCGCGTCATTCGGCAGCGCGAACTCCGACATCTCCGATATCGAGTCTCGAACGGGCCGTCCCTGCAGTTCTTCCGACATATCTTCTTTGAGTGTACCCGCGCCAGTTACCATGGAGCTATGAGTGCACGCGCCAACGCCCTGCGAGCCCTGCTCGAACAGGATCCCAAAAACTCCTTTGCCCGCTACGGACTGGCCCTCGATCATGCCAACAACGGAGATCTCGAATCCGCCGTTACCGAATTCAAGGCCGTAATCGCCAACGACGCCAACTACTGCGCGGCCTATTTTCACGGCGGACAGACGCTTGAGAAACTCGGCAAACTCGCCGACGCCGCCGAACTCTATCGCGCCGGGATCGAAGCCACCAAGCGCACCGGGGATGCCCACACGCGCTCCGAGCTCGAAGGCGCCCTCAGCATGATCGCCTGATCACTTCGCCATCGTCGCCAGCACCATTTCCAAAGCTCGATGGAGTTCCGCGGCATGCTCTCCCATTTGAGCGGAAGCGTCTAACAGTTCAGAAGCGGTTTCCGTGGTCTTCTTGGCGGAACTGCTTACCAGCTCGATACTCTCCGAAACACCCCGCGTCTCCTTCGCTGTCGAATGGATGCTGCTGTTGATCTCCGCTGTCGCCGTACGCTGTTCATTCATGCCGGCGGAAATCGCCGCCGAGATCGCAGCCAGCCGCTGAATCGTCTCGCAGATCGTCTGAATGGCCTCGCCCGCCTCTTCGGCGGTCCGCTGAATTGCACTGATCTCGGCGCCGATTTCTTCCGTGGATTGCCCGGTCTTCCGCGCCAGCGACTTCACCTCCGACGCGACAACCGCGAACCCCTTCCCTGCCCCGCCCGACCTCGCCGCCTCGATCGCCGCGTTGAGGGCCAGCAGGTTCGTCTGCTCGGCGATTTGGGAAATCAGTTTCACCACCCGGCCCACACGCCGCGAGGCGTCCATCAACGCCGACATCACTTCCTTGGTGTGCCCGGCGTACTGCTCCGCCTTCCGCGTGACCTGGGCCGAATCGCTCGTTTGCACCTCCACTTGCCGGATAGCAGCCGCCAGTTGCTCGGTTGCCGACGCCACGACTTCCACATTCGTCGACATATGCGCTGCCGCGCCCCGCACCGCGTCGCTTCGCTCTGACGCCGCCTCGGCGCCATACGCCAGATCGCTCGCCATCGTCCGAATCCGGTCGGCCGACCGCCCCACTTCCTCGGCCACCTTGCGCAAACTCCCCTCCACCTGACCGGCCGCACGCAGTCGAGACGCCTCCATCTCCGCCAGCGATTTCGCCTGGTCCCCCATCCTCTTCACGCCCGCATTGATGATCTTGGCCGCGTGCTGAAAACGCCCCCGCATCCCGCGTACAAGCATCTTCCGGAAGTACTTCCCGTTACTGGCATGCTCCAACGCCGCCTCGGACTCCCGCACATAGGAATCCACCATATCCAACAAATGGTTGATGGACACCACCAACCGGCGCATCTGCGGGTCCGGCTGATCGTTCCGCAACCGCGGCTCCAAGTCGCCCTGTGCCGCGCACTCACACATCCGGACAACGTCTTCCAGCGTCACCTCGGCGACCTGCAGATTACGCATGAACCACCTCCAGCGAGAACACGAACTCGTCGTAGCTCATCCCCACGCTCTCTAGTGTCTTCACCAGATGCGCCACACCGGCCTTGATCGCCGCGTCACTATTCGGTTGCGCCGACTCAATCCGCAGCAACTCCCGATAAACTCCCGATATCGTCCTCACCGCATCCGGGTGCGCCGTCCGCCGGTTGGAGTGATAACCGATTATCTTCCCTTGCGCGTCATACGTCGGCGTCACATGCGCCAGCACCCAATAGTGATCGCCGCATTTCGCCTGGTTGACCACGTAGGCGAAAATCTCCCGCCCCGACGCAATCGTATCCCACAGAAGTTGAAACACACACATCGGCATCTCCGGGTGCCGAATCAGATTGTGGGGCTGCCCCAGAACCTCCGCCTCCGTGTAGCCGGCTACGCGAAGGAACACCTCGTTGGCGTATGTAATGATGCCCCGAGCGTCAGTCTTACTGACGATGATCTCATCGTCTCCGAAATGTACTTCCCTGCCAGTGGGCGGAACCGGTAGCCGTCGCATATTACCCTCGGTGAATATATCGGCCGAGACCGCCCGCTCCCTTATCTCAGACTTTCCCGACCACCTCCACCAAATCCTGAGCCACCGACACCTCCCGCGCATAGAGCGCCCCCAACCGCGCCGCTAACTCTTCCCGAAACAAGGCGACCTGCGCGTCATCCCAAGGGAACGTTGCCTTCCGCAACTCTTGCAACCGCGCGACCTGCCCACTATCCCCGGCCGCCAACCGCCCCATCGCCACCTTCGTCTCCGCGAACGCCGCCGGCAACAAAAAGTCGGCAAACGCCGTCCACTCCCGGCCCAATTCGCGATACAAAGCCGCAACCCGCGCCAACTCCTTCTTCCCCAACAACGCCGCCGCTTCCTCCAGAAACGCCGCATACAAAGGCCGCATCAAGCCACCGCCCGTTCCCAATTCAATCGACTCATACAGATCCAACATCGGCAGCAGCACCAACGCCCCCGGAAACAACACCGGCCATGCCCGCTTGCCCTTCCCGGTTATCACCGACACACCTTCCTTCAAACCGGGCAGGTTGAACGTCCCCAGCCGCGGCTTCACAAAATCCGCCGCCGTTTCCCGCAACCCCTCGCGCACCGCGCCTTTCCAATCCAGCTTCTTCGCCACCGCCACCGTCATGGTCCGATTCTTAAACGAACACACCCGATCCCGCGCCGCCGTGAATTCCGCCAGCCCCATCTCCCGCACAGAAACGTGATCGCTATAGCGCACCACATCCCCGGCGATCTCTCGCACCAACACCGTGTACATGCCGCAACTCGCCGTCCAGTTCTGCGTGAGCGCCAACCCCAACGGCGTCGTCCACGCCACCACCATCTTCCCCGCCGCCAACCCCGCCTCCAGGTTCTCCCGCGCGGCCTTCTTCCCGGTGCTCTCGCGCACATCCATCGCCACGCCCAATCGCGAGAACGTGTCGCGATACCACGCCCCATTCGTCGTCATCAGCTTCACGCGCGGGATGAACTGGGCGCCGGAGGACGCCAGCGCATGATAGTTCTGCACCGACGGACAAAACTGATATCCGGCCGCGATGCCACCGCCAATTCCCAGGCACATCGCCTCCGAAACCTCAACGCCAGAAGCCAACAGCAAGTTCCGCACATTCGCCGTCTCAAAGTGCGCACCCGCCACAAAGGGAAACATGCGAAACAGTCTAACTGATCAACTGCTTCACCGGGTCCCCATACACATCGGTCAGCCGCATCTGCCGCCCCTGATAGGCGAAGGTCAACTTCGTATGATCCATCCCCAACAAGTGCAACATCGTCGCGTGCAAGTCATGCACCGTCAGCACCTGCTGCTCGGCCAGATACCCGAACTCATCGGACGCCCCGACCGCCTGCCCTCCGCGAATCCCCGCGCCGGCCATCCACAGGCTCTGCGTCCCCGGGTTATGATCGCGCCCCAACCCGCGTTGCGAAATCGGCATCCGCCCGAACTCGCTCTGCCAAACCACCAAGGTATCTTCCAACAATCCGCGCGCCTTCAAATCGGTCAACAGCCCCGCAATCGGCAAATCGGTCTCCGCCGCGTGCTGGGTGTGATTCTCCTTCACGTTCCCGTGCGCGTCCCACGTATCGGTATTCTGATTCCCCAGCCCACCGTGATACAGCTGAATAAACCGCACGCCCCGTTCCGCCAGCCGCCGCGCAATCAGACACTGCCGCCCGAACGGCCCGGTAATCGGATCGCCAATCCCGTACAACTTCTTCGTCGCGTCGCTTTCGCTCTCCACATTCACCGCCTCCGGCGCGCAGCCCTGCATCCGGAACGCCAGCTCATACGCCGATATCCGCGCCGCCAACTCCGAGTTCCCCGGGTTCTTCTCCAGGTCCATTCTGTTCAACTGTTCCAACAGCGCCAGCCGCCCCTTCATCTGCTCTTCCGCCACGCCCTGCGGCGGCTTCAGATCAAAAATGGGATCGCCCGCCGAACGGAAAATCGTCCCCTGATACGCCGCCGGCATGTAGCCCGCGCTCCAATTCGATGGCCCGCCAAACGGGCCGCCCCGCGCGTCATAGATCACCACAAACCCCGGCAGATTCTGGTTCTCCGAACCCAGCCCATAAGTCACCCACGAACCCACCGATGGCCAGCCCATCCGAATGGTCCCGCTCGACAATTCGTAGTGCGCCATCACGTGGTCATTCGACCGCCCCTTCAACGACCGGATCACCGCCAGCGAATCGGCATGTTTGGCCACATGCGGGAACAATTCCGAAATCTCCAGCCCGCCCTGCCCGTATTTCTGAAACTGAAATGGCGACGGCATCA
>CANIFK010000202.1 GCA_947466555.1 Acidobacteriota bacterium
CATTGGGCTCTTCCTACCTTTCCGCCGCTGGCAAGCGGCCTAATGTTGTCGTCATCTTCCTCGATGACTCGGGGTGGGCGGACTTCCATCCGTTCGGCAATCCGCCGTACCCTACGCCCCATGTCGAACGGCTCGCCAAGCAGGGCTGCGCGTTCCATAATTTCTACGTCCCGCAGGCCATCTGCTCCGCCTCGCGGTCGGCGCTGCTCACGGGTTGCTACCCGGGCCGCACCAAAATGTTCGGCGCCCACGGACCGCGAGCTCGCGGCGTGGACCCCTCGTTTGCCACCGTCGGCCAGGTCCTGCAAAAGGCCGGCTACAAGACCGCCACCTTCGGCAAATGGCACATCGGCGATCAGCCGGAGACTCGGCCGCCGGCTCGCGGATTCGACGAATCCTGCGGCCTCATGTACTCAAACGACATGTGGGAGTTCCACCCGGAACGCCCCGAAAACTACCCGCAACCGCTGCAATTCTGGGAGAACGGGAAGGTCAAGATTGAACGGGTCACCAAGGCGGAACAGCCCTATCTGACCCAGTGGTACACCGAGCACGCCGTGGACTTCATCGGCCGCCACAAGGAAAACCCGTTTTTTCTGTATGTGCCGCACTCGATGCCACACGTGCCGCTCTACCGGAGTCCGGCGTTTGCCGGTAAGTCCGGGCACGGGGTGCATGGCGATGTGATCACCGAGCTCGACTGGTCCGTCGGCCAGATCATGGGCGCGCTGGAGAAGGCTGGTGTGGCCGGCAACACGCTGGTGATTATGACCTCCGATAACGGCCCGTGGACCTCCTACGGGAACCATGCCGGCAAGACGCCGTTCCGCGAGTCCAAAGGGACCGGCTTCGACGGTGGCACCCGGAGCGCCTGCATCATGCGCTACCCGGGCCAGATCAAGGCGGGCACGGTTTCGAAGAAGACTTTCTGTACGATCGACCTGTTGCCCACGATCGCCAAGCTGGCCGGCGCCGCGTTGCCGCAGAACCCGATCGACGGCAAGGACGTCTGGCCTCTGATTACGGGCGCGAATGGCGCCACGAACCCCCACGAGTTTTACGCCTTTTCGACGGGCGACGTCTTTGAAGGCGTCATCTCCGGCAACGGGAAATGGAAGCTGCATCTGCCGCATAAGTACCGCCAGTTGGTCAAAGCCGGCAACGACGGCGCGGCGGGAGTGTACCGCCAGACCGAGATAGGGCTGAGCCTATTCGACATGGAGAAAGACCCGTTGGAGACCACCAATGTCCTGGAGTCCCAACCGGCGGTGGCGGCGAAGATGCAGGCTTACGCCGCGGCGCACCGGAAGGAGTTTTACGCCGACGGGCGGTAGGCCTTGGGCGTGAGTTCGGGCAGCGGCTCGTCGACGGTGTCGCCTTCGCCTTCGGCCAGGAAGAGGTTCTTTTCCAGGTCGTACTGGCGCTGGTAGAGATCGGCGTAGCGGCCGCCGGCGGTGAGCAGTTGGTCGTGGGTTCCGCTCTCGATGATGCGGCCGTTTTCGACGACCAGGATCTGATCGGCGCGGCGGATCGTGCTGAGCCGGTGGGCGATGACGAAGGTCGTCCGGCCCTTCATCAGATGGGCGAGGCCGGCTTGGATGTAGGCCTCTGATTCCGAGTCGAGCGACGAGGTGGCTTCGTCGAGGATGAGGATCCGCGGGTCGGCGAGAATGGCGCGGGCGATGGCCACGCGCTGCTTCTGGCCGCCGCTTAAGCGGACGCCGCGTTCGCCGACGACGGTGTCGTACTTGTCGGGGAACTTCTCGGCGTACTCATCGACGCGGGCTATGCTGATGGCCGCCATGATCTGCTCCTCGGTCGCCTGGGGGCGGGAGAAGGCGACGTTCTCGCGGATGGTGCCATCGAAGAGGAATGTCTCCTGGAGGACCACGCCTAACTGCTCGCGGTAGCTGGCCAGGGTGACGGTGGTGAGGTCGATGTTATCGATCAGAACGCGGCCCTTTTGCGGTTTGGCGAAGGCGGCGATTAGGCCGATGGTTGTCGACTTGCCGGAGCCGGAGGAGCCGACCAGGGCTGTCACCGAGCCGGGTTCGGCGACGAAGGAGAAGTCCTGCAGGACGGGCTTGCCTTCTTCGTAGGCGAAGTCGACGTGGTCGAATTCGACGCGGCCGTGAATGGCTGGCATGGCGTTGGCGCGGGCAGGGTCCTGGTCCTCGCGCTGTTCGTTGAGGACCTCCTTCATGCGTTCCAGGCCGACGAGCGCTTCGGTGAGCTGGCTGCCGATGGAGACGATGCCGAAGATGGGCGCGACGAGGAACGCCAGGAAGGCCGTGAAGGTGATGAACTCGCCGAGGGTGAGGTGGCCGGCGAGGATTTCGCGGGTACCGATCCACATGACGAGGGCGCCGACGAGCCCCATTAAGACCACGGCGGACTGGCTGACGAGCGAGACACCGGTGATGGTTTTGACGACGTTGGCAAGGAGCTTCTGGACACCGGTGGCGAAGACGGCTTCCTCGCGGGCTTCGGCGTGATAGCCCTTGATGACGCGGACGCCGGAGAGCGACTCCTGGAGGCGGCCGGTGATCTCGGAATAGATCGTATTGCGCTCCTTGAAGACGGGGCGCATTTTGTTGAAGCCGAAGAACATGGCGACCGAGACGCAGACGACGATGGCGAGGGCGAGCACCGTCAGCAATGGGCTGGTGCGGAAGAGAATGGCCAGGGCGAGGATGGCGGTGAGCAGTCCGCCGAAGAAATCGACCAGGCCGGTGCCGACGAGGTTGCGCAGGCCTTCGACGTCGTACATGATGCGGGAGACGAGCTCGCCGGTCTTGTTTTTGTCGAAGTAGGCCACGGGCAGACGGCCGATGTGGACCTGGATTTTGCGGCGCATGTCGGCGATGACGCGCTGGGCGGTTTTGGACAGAATCTGGCTTACGGTGAAGGAACAGGCGGCCTGGATGATGGTGGCGGAAACTACGGCGGCCACCAGCGGCATCAACATTTCGTGATTCCGTTTGCCGATGATGTCATCGATCAGGTACTTGGTGGAGGCCGGCAGGATGAGGCTGGCGCACCGGGCAATGATGATGAGGACGACACCGATGAATAGCTGGCCGCGGAGGGGCCGGACGATCTCCCAGAGGTCCGGGAGGATGGCGCGGAGGCGCATCACTTTCGGTGGTTTCTTGGTTGTTGCCATATATGAATTTTTGGGAGGCGAGGGCCTCCTTACTCCAATCTACCGCGCCGGGGACAGAATTCGAGCTATTCTGGAGAAAGGTCAAAGGATGAAACCTATTTGTTTTCTCGGCTTTAGCACGGCCGTTTTATTTTCTTCTCTGCTTGTCACAGGCCAGACGCCGGCACCGAAACCGGTGCTGGAGGCGGCCGCCGATCCGGTGGTGTTGACCATCGGGTCGCTCAAAGTAACCAAAGGCGAATACGAGACGTTTATTAACGCGCTCCCGCCGCAGATTCAGACCGAGGCGAAGGGCCCGAACAAGCGGAAGGTCGCTGAGCAGTACGCCGAGTTGCGAATGATGGCCGAGGAGGCGCGGAAGCGCAAGATCGACCAGCAGGCGGCGACGAAGGCGCAGATTGCGTTTCAGGTAGACCAGATGCTGGCGCAGATGTTATTCCGAGACCTGCAGGCTACGGTTAAGGTTGACGATGCCGCCGTTGCGAAGTACTTCGACGAGCACAAGAGCGAATACGAGGAAGTGAAAGCGCGCCACATTCTGGTGCGGTTCAAGGACTCTCGCGTGCCGTTGCGGGAAGGCCAGAAAGAGCTGTCCGACGACGAAGCGAAAGCGAAAGCCATCGAGTTGAAGAAGAAGCTGGACGCTGGCGCCGATTTCGCGACGACGGCGAAGGCGGAATCCGATGACACGGGTACGGGCGCGCAGGGCGGCGACCTGGGCCAGTTTGGCCGCGGCCAGATGGTTCCGGAATTCGACACGGCGGCGTTCGCGCAGCCGATCGGCAAAGTCGGCGAACCGGTGCGGTCGGCATTCGGCTACCACCTGATCAAGGTGGACGAGCGCAAGAGCAAGTCGCTGGCCGATATGAAGGAGCAGATTGAAAAACAGCTGCGTCCGGAACTGGCGAAGGCGGCCGTGGAATCCATCAAGAAGACCAATACCATTGGCATTGATGACGGGTACTTCGGGAAGTAGTTTTCCTTTCTGTTAGGTTGTGTGAATCGGCCCGCTTCTCTTTTGAGGAGCGGGCCGATTTCGTTAGTCTAGGTTACCTTCGTCCCAGTCTTTGCAGAAGGGTTCGAAGTCGTCGCGGAGACATTTGCGGAATGTTTCCACGCTGATGAACTGGCCGCTGGAGGCGACGAATTTGCACTCGAATTCCTGCTCGAAATCGGCCTTGGCCATGGACTTTCGCATGCCCTCGATGGCTTCCTTGTTTACCCTCGGGCAGTCTTCGAGGGTGCCGAAGATCTTCGTCCAAGGGCTGTCGGGCAGGTGCCACTGTTCGTAGAAGTAGCCGAGCTGGCCGTTGGGGGTGCTGAGCAGCATCAGCGTCCCGTTGGAGACGGTCAGCATGGGTTCGAGCGCTTTGTAGACCGTGTCGGAGGCGAAGGCGGCTTCGTCGACCACGATGAGCGAGGGCGCGGAGAAGCAGCGGATGGTCTCTTCGTTGTCGGGCAGGGCGACTACGCTCGCGCCATTGGCGAGGGTGAAGCCTTCGCATTGGGGTGGCGGGCCGTTGAGCTTGATATCGAGCTTTCGGGCCAGTTGGCGGGCCTTTTGGAGGATCTGGCCGGATTGGCGGCCGCTGGCGCTGGCGAGCAGGATGGTGGCGTTGGCCTTGTGGACGGCTTCGTGGAGCACGCACACGGCGGCGGCGGTGGATTTGCCGGTTTGGCGCGGGGCCAGGACCAGGATGCGGGTGTTGGGTTCCGTCATGATCTGGTGCTGGATGGCGTCGGGGTGGAAATCGAGCGCGCTGGCGGCCCAGGCGGTGATGTCGGTGGTCTTGGTCTCCGGTTTGGCCTCCGGGGCTGGGGGTACCGTTTGGGTATCCGGATTGGTCGGGTAGGCCAAGGGCGGGGTCTCGGGCTGGGGCGCGGGGGCGTCGTTGGGACCCTCAAATTGAAATTCGGTTGAGAAGTGCTTTGTTTCCAACACGCGTTGGGACCCTGGGGCGACGGGGAAGCGCTTGCGGAGGCGCTCGAGGTCGCGGAGGATTTTGGCGCGGTGGGTGGCCAGGATGTTGACGCGGCGGTCGAATTGGAGCTGGGCGCCGTTGGGCATGGAGCCTTCGCGTTCGGCGTTGGCGACCATGGTGGCGGAGAGCTGGGGGGAGGCGGCGCGCTGGCGCTGGGACTCCATGTTGGCGACGAGGTCGTTGGTCTGGGCGAAGCGGATGCGCTTGATGCGCCAGTTGACGTCGATGAGTTCCTGGACGAGTTGGACCTCCGAGGGGGAGGCGGGCTGGTGGTAGGCGAACTCGTCCTGGGCGATCGCGTCATGGATTTCGCGGGATTCGTTGGGGAGGAGGGTGCAATCGAAGGTGAGGGCGATGGCGCGGCGGCGGCTGGCTTCCTGGGCCGATTGGGCACACTTCTGGTGGCCATCGGCGGTTTTGGGGCCGCGGGATTTGGCGCCGTTGAGCTTCGCTTGTTCGGAGCGGGATAGCTTGTTGGGTTGCGGTTGCATACATTGCCTCTCTGATTGGAGAGTAGCGGGGGCTTGTATAGTAACCGGAGATTGGGTGTTTTTTGCGGGAGGGAGAAGTGGTTTGGATTGTTGGGGTTAGGGGGAGATGTAAACTTTTATTTCCCTTGTGACTGCGTTTTCCACAGGGGGTGGTTGTGGGGATTGTGAGGGATTGCCGGCATTGCTATCGCTCAGAATTTGGAATATTATGAGCGATAGAAGAAGGGTCTATCGCTCATGAAGTGGAACTGGGAACAACCGGACTGGCCGCAGTTCCACTGGAACCACGCTCAATTGCTGCAGGCCGAGGAGCGGTTTCTTTTTCGCAGCGGCGTGTTCGCGGGCACGATGAGGCACCTTGGGCTGGGCGAGCAGGAACAGCTGACGATTGAGGCGATGGGGCTGGAGGCACTCACCACCTCCGAGATCGAAGGGGAGTTGCTGGACCGGGCCAGTGTGCAATCCTCCATTCGCAGGCAACTTGGGCTGGTTTGTGATGGGCGGCGTGTGCGGCCCAGTGAGCAAGGCATTGCCGCGATGATGATTGACCTGTACCGCACGTTTTCTGACGCGCTGACCGAAGGGACGATGTTCGGGTGGCACCGGATGGTGGCACTGGGACGAACGGATCTGCGGGATATTGGCTGTTACCGGACGGCGTCCGAGGCGATGCAGGTTGTGTCTGGAGCGCTTGTCGCGCCGAAGGTTCACTTTGAAGCGCCACCGTCGGCGCGGGTGCCGATGGAGATGGCGCGCTTCGTCGGGTGGTTTAATCGGACGGCACCCGGCGGGCGGGAACCGCTGCCCGCGGTGACGCGGGCGGGGCTGGCGCATTTATATTTTGAATCGATCCATCCGTTTGAAGACGGTAACGGAAGAATCGGGCGGGCCATTGCGGAGAAGGCGCTGGCACAAGCGGCGGGACTGCCGACGTTAACGGCGCTGGCGGCGACGATCCTGCTTCACCGGCAGGAGTATTATCGAGCGCTTGCGGAGGCCAACAAGTCCAATGATGTGAATGCTTGGCTGTGCTGGTTTGGCGGTATCGTCTTAGAGGCGCAGAAACGGACGGAAGCGGAGGTCGAGTTCCTCTTGGATAAGGCGAAGCTGCTGGACGGGCTTCGCGGGCGGCTGAATTCGCGTCAGGAGAAGGCGGTGCTGCGCATGCTTCGCGAAGGGCTACCGGGGTTCCGTGGGGGGCTGAGCGCGGGGAACTACGCGACCATTACGGGTGCGTCGCCGGCCACGGCGACCCGCGATTTGGCGGATTTGGTGGAGAAGGGGGCGTTGGTTCGGATGGGGCAGTTGCGGCATACCCGGTATGTGCTGGGTATTCGGCCTCGCCGACTGGGGCGTGTACGGATTGCGGAGAATGGTGAGTTACGCGAAGAGGGTGCCGGCTGGGACGGGGGGCGTTTAACGGGTAACACATCCTGAAGTGAGACTTACATCACGGTTGGCTTTTGTTGGCGTGAAACGTGCTGGTGGCGGCGTTGGGAATGAGGCCCCAGGCGGAGATATTGATGGTGCCGTTGATGGTTGTTTTGGCCGATAGGGTGCCGCGGTAGTCGGCGGTGGACCGGTCGGTGGCGCGTGCTCGCCAGGTGAGTTCGCCGTCTTTGTACTCGGCTACGCCTGTTACCGTCTCCGGGCCGAGCATGGTGAAGTCGTACTTGGTTTCGTCGTTGGGGCGTTTGGTGAGTTGCAGGGTGAAGGGGTGGGTTTCGACGTTCATCGTGATCGATGCGGCGGCGGCGGCTCGGAGATCGGATTCGGAACGGTCCGGGAGGAAGGCGCGGAGGACCGCTACGATCCCATCTTCGATGTGCTTGCGGAAAACTTCGGTACCGCGGACGGTCATTTCGCCTTTCCAGGTTCCGGTGAGATCGTCGTCGCCGAACAGGACGCGGGCACGCTTGAAATCGATGTACTGCTCGTCCCCGTTGGCGTCCAGTTTGAAGTAGTAGAAGCCGAGGTTGTTCACCCCCTTTTCGAGGGCGGCGTTGTAGTAGGCGTCCCCGTTGGCGTCGAAGGACCCGGTGTTCTGGGGGGCGGTTCCTTTGTACACCGTCACACGGTAGGGGGCGGCTCCTGAGCCGTAGGGGAACTTGATGTGGAGGCGGATTTTGTTTTCGGCGGTCTTGATGACTTTGGTTAGGTCCAGCCACTTCTGGTTGGGGCCTTCCTGCACCATGTAGGTGATTTTCCAGTTGGGGAATTTGTCGTTTCCGATTTTGGCCGTAGCGATTTCGGCGTAGCGGGTGGCGACGTTGGGCCAGTCGGCAATGGCGGTCTTGCCGATGTAGAGGAGCGTCGGGAATGATATGCCGTTGCCTTTGTCGATTTCCGCCTTGTTGGCGCCGGAGTTGTAGGGTTGGAGTTGGCCGGCGGCGAGGGTGATCTTGCGGTTGGCGTTGCCGTGATAGTTGGGGTCGGCGATGTAGAGGCCGGTGGCGTCGGCCTTGTAGACCACCATGGCGTGGCCGGCTTCGGTGGTTTTGCCGGTTTTGTCCGTCGATTGGCCCCAGATTTCGATGTATTGGGGCTCGCCGGTGATATGGATGGCGTAGGCGAACGCCAGCCA
>CANIFK010000203.1 GCA_947466555.1 Acidobacteriota bacterium
TACTTCTACGAAAAGTGGCACCAACAGAACAGCCCGTGGACCCGCATCCTCGGAACCCTGGAGCACTGCCCAAGAATCAGCGAAGAGGCCATAAAGAAGCTCCGCGAGTCGATGTCAGAGGAGACGTTCCAACAGGAATTCGACTGCCAATTCGTCGCCGCCGGCGGCCAGTACATCAGCCTGGAGACCTTCCGCAAGTGCCTCCGCGACGACTTCGACCTCTTCGCCCCCGACTGGGAACGCAGTCTCTAAAATCGCGAAGCAAAGCACGCCCACCAGCGCAACCCGCTGGTCCAATATCAGGACTTGTCAGCCAACGCCCAATGGGCGACGGCTGAGGACGCGATCTTAAAACACCATCGTCGCGAGCCTCAAAATGCTCTTTGACATCACGAATATCCCGGCCCAAACCAAAGCCACGCCCAAAGACCCAAACACAAAAAAAATCCCCCCGCCGTAAGGCGGGGGGTGAAGGGTCCTTAGGAGATCAACAAAAACCTAGTAGCGATAGTGCTCGGGCTTGTACGGCCCTTCCACCGGAACGCCGATGTACTCGGCCTGCCGCGGCGTCAGAGTCGTCAGCTTCACGCCGATCTTCTCCAAGTGCAACCGCGCCACTTCCTCGTCCAGCTTCTTCGGCAGCGTGTAAACACCCACCTTGTAGGTGTCCTTGTTCGCCCACAGATCCAGCTGCGCCAGCGTCTGGTTCGCAAAGCTGTTCGACATCACGAAGCTCGGATGCCCAGTCGCGCAACCCAGATTCACCAGGCGGCCTTCCGCCAGCATGAAGATGCAGTTGCCGCTCGGGAACGTGTACTTGTCCACCTGCGGCTTGATGTTCAACCGCACCACACCTTCGGCCGTGTTCAGACGGTCAATCTGAATCTCGTTGTCGAAGTGGCCGATGTTGCAGACAATCGCCTGATCCTTCATGTGCTGCATGTGCTCGAGCGTGATGATGTCCACGTTGCCCGTCGTCGTCACGTAGATGTCGGCAATGCCAAGCGTCTCTTCCAGAGTCGTAACCTGGTAGCCTTCCATCGCCGCCTGCAACGCATTGATCGGGTCGATCTCGGTCACGATCACACGCGCGCCCAGCCCGCGCAACGACTGCGCCGAACCCTTGCCCACGTCGCCATAACCGCAAATCACGGCCACTTTACCGGCCAACATCACGTCCGTCGCGCGCTTGATGCCATCACCCAGCGACTCGCGGCAGCCGTACAAATTGTCGAACTTCGACTTCGTCACCGAGTCGTTCACGTTGATCGCCGGCACCAGCAGCTTGCCGTCCTGCTGCATCTTGTACAAGCGGTGCACGCCCGTCGTCGTCTCTTCCGAAACGCCCTTCCAAGCCGCCACCAGCCCGTGCCAGTAGCCCGGCTTCTCGGCATGGACCTTCTTCAACAGGTCTTTGATGACCTTCTCTTCGTGGCTGCCCGACGGCGTGTTCACCCAGTCGCTGCCGTTCTCCAACTCATAGCCCTTGTGGATCAACAGCGTCACGTCGCCGCCGTCGTCGACAACCAGCTCCGGCCCCTGCTCGCCACCGTGGTCGATCGCGCGCATCGTGCATTCCCAGTACTCTTCCAGCGTCTCGCCCTTCCAGGCAAACACCGGCACGCCCGCCGCCGCAATCGCAGCCGCCGCATGGTCCTGCGTCGAGAAAATGTTGCAGCTCGCCCAGCGCACGCTCGCGCCCAGGTCAACCAGCGTTTCAATCAAAACAGCCGTCTGGATCGTCATGTGCAACGACCCCGTCACGCGCACACCGGCCAGCGGCTTGCCCGTCGCATACTTCCGGCGAATCGACATCAAACCGGGCATCTCGTGCTCGGCGATCGAAATTTCCTTCCGGCCCCAATCGGCCAGACCAAGATCGGCAACCTTGTACTCGGTCGCCAGCGTGTTTGCAGTGGAACTCATAGGGTAGAAAAAACTCCTCACCCGTTAGACTACCACAAAGCCATCAAGGGATCATGATTTGTTGATACTCTGTTTGTATTACATGCCCGGCCTCCTCAAAGCACTCCGCCTCCTCGGTGACGAAAGCCGACTCCGCATGCTCCGCCTCCTCGAACGCGAAGAACTCTCCGTCGCCGAACTCCAGGAGATCCTCGCCATGGGCCAGTCCCGCATCTCCATGGCCCTCTCCCAACTCCGTCAGGCCGAACTCGTCGAACTCCGCCGCGCCGGGCAAAAAAGCCTCTACCGCTTCTCCGGCGATGAGACCGTCGCCAACCTCCTCCGCCAGTCCGCCCTGGAACTTACCGAAACCCGCGACGACGACGAAGCCCTCCGCCTCATCCTCAAAAAACGCAAGGACCGCGTCCGCTCCTACTTCGATGAACTCGCCGGCCGCTTCGGAAAGGACTACGTTCCCGGCCGCTCCTGGAAGGGCCTCTCGGAGATGCTCATCCGCCTCCTCCCGCCCATGCGCATCGCCGACATCGGCTCCGGCGAAGGCACCCTTTCCCTCCTCCTCGCCCAGCGCGCCGAACAGGTCATCGGCATCGATAACTCCGAGAAAATGGTCGAGTACGCCAACGGCGTCGCCCGCCGCGCCGGCGTCAAAAACGTGGAGTTCCAACTCGGCGATCTCGAAGAGCTTCCCCTCCCCGACGCCTCCATGGATCTGGCCCTCTTCAGCCAGTCGCTCCACCACGCCCTCCACCCGCAAAAGGCCGTCAACGAAGCCTTTCGTATATTGAAGCCCGGCGGCCGCATCGTCATCCTCGATCTGCAGCGCCACACCTTCGAGGAGGCCCGCGAACTCTACGCCGACGTCTGGCTCGGCTTCACCCAGGTCGAGCTTCTGGACTTCCTCAAGAAGGCCCGCTTCCGCGCCGCCGACGTCACCACCGTCCACCGCGAAGAGGAAGCCCCCCACCTGGAGACCGTCCTCGCGGTAGCCGAGAAGTTGCCAGCGCGCGACGGCTGCGCCACCGTCTAGCTCTGACTTTACCTAGATCGAGAGCCCCCGCCAGGCGTTACAAAAAAACTACCGGCTCGGCAAAATCAGCGGTCCAACCGCCAGGTCTTCATCCAGCAACGGCCACCGGATCGAGCACCCCGAGGGCGATAACGCCAGCCGCGCCCGCTCCGCCTGCGTCGCCTGCGCCAGCCGCTCCGAACACAGCTCCCACCGGATCTCGTGCTTCCCGCGATGCGTGTTGATGATCAGGTGCGTCTCGGTCGCCGTCACCTCCCGCGCATACACGGTCAGGCTAGAAGACACGCCGGCCTCCAAACGTGTCGTACCAGGCATTGGCAATCTCGTCAAAATGCAGGTAGACGATCTTGCGAATCTCCCTCCGCCCACGCGCCGTCAGGTTATGCTCAAAGTCCTCTTCGGCCACGTACTGGTCGGCGTGCAACCAGAACTTGGTCTCCGATTGACCCTTCTGCGCATAGACATGCATCGGCTCCTCCCCCTCGTTCGAGTTGAAGTAGCACCGCCAACCTTGGATCTGCATTACCGTAGCCATGGCAATCGCGCTCAGTATAGTACATATATGAACTGGCATGCGCTGCACGAGGGCGAAGGCGACAAGCTCAAGGAGCTGGCCGTCCAGTACAACCTCCACCCTCTCCACATCGAGGACTGCGAACACGGGGGCCAGAACGCCAAACTCGAAGAGGACGACAACTACCTCTTCGTCATCCTCAAGCCCGTCTTCACTGAAGACGATGGCACCCTCGCCTTCGGCGACTTCGACGTCTTCCTCGGCCAGGACTTCCTGGTCACGTTCGAAGAGGTGGGCTGCGCCAAACTCCTCGCCCTGGTCGACAAATACAAGACCACCCCGTCTCTCAACAACGACCAGATTTTCTACCGGATCCTCGACGGCATTGTCGACTCCTACGTCCCCGTCCTCGAAGCCTACAGCTTGGAGATCGACGGCATCGAAGACCAGGTCCTCGCCGACCCCAAGCCCGACCTGCTCGAACGCATCTTCACCCTGAAGCGAGCCTTCATCACGCTCCGCCGCGTGCTCACCCAAACGCGCGACCTCACCGGCCACCTGACCCGTTCTGACCACCCCAACATCAGCCCCAAGCTGATCCCCTACTTCCGCGACGTCTACGACCACTTGACGCGCCACATCGAAACGGTGGAGATGTCCCGCGACCTGCTCAGCGGCGCCCTGGACATCTATCTCTCCAGCGTCGCCAACCGCACCAACGAGACGATGAAAGTGCTGACGCTCCTCAGCACCTTCGCCCTCCCCAGCGTCGCCCTGACGAGCTTCTTCGGCATGAACTTCGAGTTCATGCCGCTGATCCACCATCCCCACGGCCTGATCTACGGAACGGCACTCTCCCTCAGCATCACCGCCATCCTGGTAACGCTCCTCAAGTGGAAGCGCTGGATCTAAGGCCGCGTCCGCTCCTCCAGCTCCGTCAAATACCCCAACGCCTCCGAAGCCGACGCCCCGCACATCTCCGCCGACGGTCGCAGCCCCACGCAAAACGCGGGCCGCCGCGGGTCACCGAACAGCTGACACAGGTTCCCCTCCGTCAGCTGCACACACCGCACCCCGGCCGGCTTCCCCGCTGGCATCCCCGGAATTGGACTGGTAATCGAGGGCGCAATACAGCACGCCCCGCAGCCCAGCCGGCACTCCACTAATCGCCCACCGGCGTGATCAGGAACGGAGCCGTCGTCGGAGCCGGCGAACCACCCTCGGGCTCAACCGATAAGGCGATCGCCGCCGCGTCGTTCAGGTCCACAGCACCGGCCCGCAAATGGATCGCGCTGCCATCCGCGGCTGGCTTGAAAAGCCCCATTGGACGCGGCCCGCCCGCCTTCGGCACCACCCACATCTCGTACGTCCGCCCGGCCGCCAGCGGGGCCAGGTTCGACGCCACCAGCAGCACGCCCTGCGACCCGTTCACGAACACCTTCGCCACCGGCTGCGGCTCGGTCACCGTCCCGGTCTTCAACAGCCGCGTCTCCGAACTGCGCAGGAAAGCCAGCGTGGCGTCCCGCGCGCGCAGGTCCGCTTCCAACCCCTGCCGCTGCACGCCGGTGTAGACCAGCCCCGCCACCAGACAGGCGCTCAGCGCCACCCAGGCCAGGTTCCAGGGCATCCGGGAGGGGGGGGCGGGCTCGGCGATGGCCAGAACACGCCGCCGCAGCGCCTTGGAGGGCTCTACAGGCGGCGGCAGCGTCCCGAGGATGGCGTTGGTCTCCAGCGCCTTCCGCAACCGCGCCTGAGCCGCCGGATCGTTGCGCCGCAAGGCCTCTTCAATCTCGCCGCGCTCGGGCTCTTCCAACTGCCCCAGCACGTACAGCTCGTACAGCAGATCCTTGTCCGGCGTCATGCGGGCACCGCCTCTTCCAGCTCGTTGCGCAGAGTCTGCAACGCCGTCCGCACCCAGGTCTTCACCGTGCCCAACGGCTGCTTCATCCGCTCGGCCATCTCGGTCTGCGACAGTCCTTCGAAATAGGCCAGCTCGATCACCAAGCGCTGCTTCTCGTTCAGCTTCTCGAACGCCGCCTTCAACTGGCGCGCCCGGTCGGAGTTCATGAGGTTCGCCTCAAGATCCACGAACACCGATGGCATCTCGGTGGCCGTCAGCTCAATGGCGTTCTGGCGCGTGCGCCCGTCGACGGACCGCAGATAGTCGATGGCCCTGTTCCGCGCCACCGTCAGCACCCACGCCCCCAGCGCGCCCCGCTCGGCATCGAAGCCCGCCATCCGGTTCCACACCCGCAGGAAGGTCTCCTGCGTTAGGTCCTCGGCAATTCCCTGATCCCGGACAATCCGGACGATCAGCGAAAAGGCGATCCGTCCGTACTTGTCGTAGAGTTCCGCCAGCGCTTGCGGGTCCCGGCGTTGGAGCCGGACCGCCAGTTCGCGGTCCCCCTCGGCGTCGAGCGCCGCGAAGATCAATGGGAAGAAAAGGGTCAAACGAAGATCTCTTTGAAGATATTGCCGCCCACGATGGTCGGCCGTTCGGCGCGCCCATTGTGCTGATAGGTCATCTGCAAATGGTCCATGCCCAGCGCGTAGAGAATGCTGGCATGGATGTCGTGCACATGGCAGGGCTTCTCCACCGCACGCAGGCCGATCTCGTCGGTGGTGCCGACATACTGCCCGCCCTTGGCGCCGCCGCCGGCCATCCACATCGTGAAGCCCCACGGGTTGTGATCCCGCCCGTTGCCCTTCTCGTTGAACGGCGTGCGGCCGAATTCCCCGCCCCAAACCACCAGCGTGTCCTGCAGCAACCCGCGCTGCTTCAGGTCCTCCAGCAGCCCGGCGATGGGCTTATCGGAGACCTTGCACCACTTGCCGTGGTTGCCCTCGATGTTCGAATGCGCATCCCAGCCGGAGCCCGAGCCGCAGTAGAGTTCCACGAACCGCACACCGCGCTCGACGAGCCGCCGGGCCAGCAGGCAGTTATGGCCGAACTGCCGAGTCACCTCGTCGTCCATGCCGTACATGGACTTGGTGGCTTCGGTCTCCTTGGTAATATCGACCGCTTCGGCCCCGGCCGATTGCATCTCGTAGGCCAGCTCGAAGCTCTTCACGCGGGCGTCCAGATCGGTATCTTCGGTCTTGTCCGCGCCCCAGTGCTGGTTCAGTTGCTTCAGCAGACTCAGGCGGCTTTTCTGCCGCTCATCGGTGGTGCCTTCGACGGGCTTCAGGTTCAAGATCGGCGTGTCGCCCTGGCGGAACTGCGTGCCCTGAAAGGACGCCGGCAGGAAGCCGGAGGCCCAGTTCTTCGGGCCGCCGATCACCTCGCGGTCATCGGTCAATACGACAAAGGTCGGCAGGTTCTTGTTGGCGGTTCCGAGACCATAGGTGACCCAGGCGCCCAGCGACGGACGGCCGGCCAGGATATCGCCCGTGTTCATTTGGCACACTGAGCCAACGTGGTTCAGCCCGTTCGCCCAGCAGGAGCGGATGACGGTCATATCGTCCACGTGCTTGGCGATATGGGGGTACCATTCGCTGACCCACATCCCGGACTTCCCGTGCTGCTTCCACGTCCGCGGCGAGGCCATCAGCGTGTTGTTCCCGGTGCCCATGGCGGTGACCAGTTTGCCGAAGCTCGCTGGCATCGGTTTACCGGCCAGGCGGTTCAACTCGGGCTTCGGATCGAACAGATCGATGTGGCTGGGGCCGCCTTCCATGAACAGCCAGATGACCGATTTGGCCTTGGCCGGGAAGTGGGTTTTCTTCGGCGTCTCGGCACCTTCGGCCAGCATGCTGCCGAGGGCGATGGCGCCCAGTCCCGATCCCGCGCGGGCGAAGAACTCCCGGCGGCTCGATACGTTCCAGTGATGGCTCAGTAGCTTGTTCATGGCTAGTTCACGTAGAGGAATTCGTTGGTGGAGAACAGCGTCTGGCAGAGGTCGGCCCACGCTTGGTCCTCGCCGCCGGCGAGCTTCTGCTGGCGCGCCAGGAAGTCGCGGGCGCTGGCACGTTCAGCCTCCGTCGGCGTGCGCTGGAAGGCCAGTTTGAACGCGCGATCGAGCATCCCATCGACCGACTGGCCGCCATCGTTACGAACGCGGGCGGCGAAGCTACGGGACCAATCGGTGACCAGGCGCGAGTTCATCAGCTCCAGCGATTGGGCCGGGTTGATGGTCATGTTGCGCCGGGCGCAGCTTTCGTGAGTGTCGGGCATATCGAAGGCTTCAAACATCGGGTAGCGGGTATTTCGCCGCACAAATACATATACGGAGCGGCGGTCGGAATCGGATTGACTTTCCTCCTTTTTCCATCCGCCGCGGGTGACGACGCCGGCCGGGAGCGGGGGGAAAACGGGGGTGCCGTACATTTTGGTGTTCAGGCGGCCGGCGACGGCGAGCATGGAGTCGCGGACGGCTTCGCCTTCCAAACGGTGGCGCGGGTACTTCCAGTTCAGCTTGTTCTCCGGGTCCTTGGCGGCGCTGGCGACGTTGTGCGCACTCGAGGCCTGCCAGGCGTCGGAGAGCATGATCTGCTTATGCAGCCGCTTCAGGCTCCAGCCATTGGCGACGAAGTTGGCGGTGAGCGTATCGAGCAGCGGCATATTGGTGGGCCGTTCGCCCATCAGGCCGAAGTCCGAAGGCGAGCCGGCGATGCCGCGGCCGAAGTGGTGGTGCCACACGCGGTTCACCATGACGCGGGCGGTGAGCGGGTTCGTGGGGCTGCCGAGCCAGTTGGCGAGCGCCGTGCGGCGGCCGTGGGAGACGTCGGCATCGGA
>CANIFK010000204.1 GCA_947466555.1 Acidobacteriota bacterium
AGCCGTCCGGAATCGGCTGGCTCGGTGCTTCTTCCCATTCACCCGCAGGGTGAATCTCCATTGCTGGATTGTCTTCCCACATCCCTCCCAGTTTCAACATCTCCCGCCAAAATGCAACTCGAAGGGCTCAGCCGACTGCCGGATTTAGGTTAAAGGATCTGTTGATTGTGTTTTGTTCGCCGCGACGCCCGGCGGAAGTGGACGCGACAGTCGCAGGTAGTTTCGGTCCTGGTGCAGGTGCCCGTTCGTATTTGGCAGTGGCAATGAACGATCGCCGTCGGAGGGCGGCCTCCGATCAGCGAACATCGTTGTGGAACATCAGGGGCAGTCCCTTACCAGACTGTCATTGATTCGTGGCCAGAAGGCCGTTGGGTGGGTCCCGGCAGGATCGTCTCTGGTCCGACTCCATCTGGTGGGCAGCGGTAACTCCGGCGAACCAGCCAACGCATCGCCTCCCAATCGGTGCCGTTCATGGGAGGCCGTGGTCCCGAGCCCGGCAGGATTCGCTAGGCGTTATTTAATTGTGTAGGGCGGGCGATTCTAGGACGGATTGTTTGTTGTATTTCATTTGGCGTTACACCGCGAACGGATTTTCGATCGCTTGGCCCGCGCCCCCGGTCACGAGCGACTTTCAGAGGGTTGGTCGGTGGCGATCATAGGAACCTAAGTGTCATGGGTACAGTACTTTAGTCCCGTTTCATCGTTCGACTTCACCCGGCTTTTCGAGTTGGCGCGGGAGGGTCGACATGGTGGTGTTGAAGACAGTACGGAGTCCTCTCGGGGTTCAGTACTTTAGTTACTATATTCCATGAAAAATCTGAGAAATATCCATTGGTCGATTAGGGGGTCCTACTGATTGGTCGAGCCCTGGAATGCAGTTATCTTTGAATCAGGCAGGCGGAATCAACCGCTTGCAGGGAGAGGAACTAAACAATGAACCGTATCAAGAATCTTTTCTGGTCGCTGCAGATCCTGAAGGACACCAAGGGCCAAGACCTTATCGAATACGCGTTGATGGCCGGCTTCGTGGCCGTTGCCGCTGGCGCCATCATGCCCGGCGTCTCCACCAACATCAGCCAGATCTTCTCGAAGATCGCCAGCTCGATGGGCAGCGCCGCCAGCCAGGGCTCCTAAGCTCTACGCAGGCTTGCACGCAAAGCCACAGAAACAACGAAACGGGACTTGGCAACAAGTCCCGTTTCTCATTCCGGTTCTGGTATTTGAATCTCGCAGGCCGCATCAGTTTGTATTGGGTTCTGGTACTTTCGTTGGTCCGATGACGACGGTACCTGAGCAACAATCACTCTCTGAATAGGGCCTTCTGCTCATTTCTAATCAATCCGGCCATCGTTACTATGTTCTTAGCAGCCCTAAGACAAGTGGTTGCAGGGAGAGGAATTATCACAATGAACCGTATCAAGAATCTTTTCTGGTCGCTGCAGATCCTGAAGGACACCAAGGGCCAAGACCTTATCGAGTACGCGTTGATGGCCGGCTTCGTTGCCGTTGCCGCCGGCGCGATCATGCCCGGTGTTTCCACCAACATCAGCCAGATCTTCTCGAAGGTTGCCAGCTCGATGGGCAGCGCCGCCTCTCAGGGCTCCTAAGCTCTTAACCGAATTCAACGCGGCTCACGCCGTTTCCAAACGCGGCTCCTTCGGGAGCCGCGTTTGTTTTGCGTCTCTCCGGCGTTCTTGTGGCGCAGGGTTGCCCTACTCAAAACGTTGGATACTCCCCTCGGTTCTAGTTCTATTCCGCGCGAAAATCAGACGTTGCTTAAGGTCTTCGACGGATTTCTCCTATTTCCGTTCCCGCCTACCATCAAGTCAGCGGTCGGCTAAATCCGGCCTCACGAGAGGAATTACGACTTATGAATAGAATCAAAAATCTCTTCTGGACGCTACAGATCCTGAAGGACACCAGAGGCCAAGACCTGATTGAATACGCCCTGATGGCCGGCTTCGTTGCCGTTGCCGCCGGCGCAATCATGCCGGGTGTATCCACCAACATCAGCCAGATCTTCTCAAAGGTCGCCAGTTCCATGGGCAGCGCCGCCGCGCAAGGCTCGTAAGAGTCGGATTCAGGCGCGTACTCTCCCACCGCCGTCGCAGGCGCCCAGGGCACTGCGGCGGCGGAACTGTGCTCGCCTTATCGAACGCGGTAGATTGCCGTGGAGCCGGAAACGAAAATTTGCTCCAGCCGGCCGTCGGCGCGGAGCGACTTTAACAATTTCTGTTGCTCTTCGTTTGGCATGTCCCGGCCATAATCCCAGTCATTCAACAGGAAGTAGTCAAGGTGGTGCTTGCGCGCGTACGCCGGTGCTTCCGCGTGATCCGCCGTGCGCGCCGCGTGGTCTTCCCTGTACCAGTGAATCGTGTTCAGGATCATTTCCAGCCCGGAGCCCTGGCGCCCGGTTCGCAGATACAATAGCGGGTCGTTTTCCGATAAAAAGCGGGCGTCCGCCGGGAGTTTCTCCCGGATAAACTGCATTGATGCTTCTGACTGTTCCAGCCGCTGCGCGTGTTCTTCATAAAATTGCGGCAGCCCATCGGTCAGAAGCTCCCATTGCCGCCAGCCACAGAACAGAAGCGCTCCCGCAAGCAATCCCCCGATAATTCCGCCAGCTACCTTTTGGCTGGTTTCCGGCTTCTGGAACACCTTGTAGATGTTCTCACCCAGCTTGCGCAACTCCAGATAGAGCCCGGCCAGCCACAATGGCGCGATGGGGAGCATGAGTCGTTCGGTCGGTGGGAAGTGCCAGAAAACGAGCATCGCCGCGTAGATGGCCGCAAAGCCGGCATACGGCACGTACAGCGATTCCCGTTTCTCCTTCACCATGCGGCTTACGCCGATGATCCCCGCAATCGCAAGACTCTCCGCCAGTACCTTGTCCAATAACGAGTGGGTGATGTTGGGTAGGAGCAGGGCCCCCAGACCGTGCAGCATCCCATCGATATTCTTCCAGGCATACAGATGCGCCTCCCTCCAATGGAAGATCGACAAGTAGTAGCCGAAATAGTTGGTGTAGTACAGCGTTACGGCGTCCGTTCCAGGCGTTTTATTCGCAAACGACCAAAACCCCCATCCGAGTACAAAGGGCAACATTCCCGCCGCGAAGAATGCCATTTGCTGGAATCGCATCCGCATTCCGAAGTACAGCAGCGCAACCGGAAGGAGCGCGATGCCGGCCGTTCGCGACAGGAACGTCAAGCCGGCCAAAACTCCGGCCGCCAACGCCCAAGACCCCTTCTCCTTCGACAGGCAAAGAAGCGAAACCAGGAGCAGAAACGTGAACTGCATCTCGCTCAACATGGCGGTACTGAATAGAACGACATACGGGTTCAACGCCCACATCGCGCCTAATAGCAGCACCACGTTTTCGCTGACTTCCGCCCTGATCAGCCACTGCCGGAATGCGAACAGTGAGAGGGGTAGCCAGATCCAGCAGAGAAACATTGCGATCGGCAAATTGTCGGGATAGTGCGGGTTGATTCGCCAGGCGATGGAAAGGACAGCAGGCCACAATGGCGGATACTTGGTTTGCGCCGGAGATTTCGGCAGGCTTTCGATGGCGAACGTGCCGGTGTCCGCCATCGATTTCGCGCTGACGTAGTAGATCCCGTCGTCGTGATACTCGCTGGCGTGCGGCATGGCCCGCCACTCCCAGGCGTACCAGGCGCCCGGGAGTAACAAGGCTAGAAACGCGAAGGCTCGCAGCGCTTTGATCAGCACAACTAGTGGGCGTGATCCAGATCTTGCGGAGCGAACAACGTGGTGCGGAAGTTGCCCGCCGAGTCGAGTTCGAACTCTTCCGGCTCACCCAGAATTTCCAGGTCGCCGCGTTCCTTGATCTGCGGCAGAAGGTTTTCGCTCAATGCGATGGGCGAGAGAACGAGCGTGTTCTTGATCCAACCCAGCGTGACGTCCTTCGGATCCAGCTTGCCAACGGTCGGCCAGAACTTTTGCAGGCAGAGCAGATCGCTGCCGTAATGGAGGGGCGTCTTCACAGCGCTCGGGCTGGAGGCGGTCAGCGAGTTGATGGAGGTAGGATTCCAGTCGACTTTGCCGAGAAGCCGGTCGTGGATCACATCCGCCATGCCCAAGCCGACGGCGTTGCCGTAGCTAAGGCTTGACAGGTCACGAAGATAGACGCGCTGGAACTTCGGGCCGGGCCAAGGATTGTATTCGCCGTTCACGCCTCGGTTGGCGACTTTGGTGTCCATACCGGCACCGGAGATATTCTTGCCAATCTCGTCGATCATGAGTATGTCGAGGTCGAAGGGAACGCGCGCCATCCAGGACTTGGTCAGTTCCAAGAGCTGTTCTTCCTGGGTTTCCATCGTTTCCACCGGCACCGCGGTCAACTGCGCCGTCTTGTGGTGGGCGTCTTCGAGAATGGCCAAGCCGCCGAGGATCTTGCCTGAACCCAACACCTGCCTGCCCACAGAGCGAATGACATGCTCCAGACCCAGGCGGTAAGCATAGGTGTGGTACCGCTGGGCGCCGGCGAATTTGCCGAGGCCGATCGCCATCATTTTGAACAGGCCGCTTTCAATTTTGCCGGCAAAATCGGTGTGCCATTTCACACGGCCCAGGAGCATAACGCCATCGGCGTCATAGGCAACCTTGTCCATAAAGGCTTCAATGCCGTTGGCGTCTTTGCCGAGCGATACTACTTCCAGCTGGCTGATGACCGGGCAACCCATCGTGGCTTCAGTAATGCCGTAGTGGGCCAGTACATCGGCCTGTCCGGCGGCCGTTGCGGCACCGTGGGAGCCCATGGCCGGGAAAATGAAGGGTTCGCAGCCGGCTTCCTTCCAAAATGCAACCGCCGACTTCGCAATCAGGGCGATATTGGTGATGCCGCGGCTGCCGACTCCGATTCCGACGCGACCACCGGGCTTGACGCGGGAAGCGAAGGGCGACGCCTTCAATTCAGCCAGAACCGACCCGGCTACGTCTTTGAGCCCACGGTCAGGAAAGGTTTGTTTGACACGGATAATGCGCGGCAGTTCCATTTAGGGGAGTATACCAATACTCCCTGGTTTTGGGAGTGTCTGCGTTTGAGTCCCGGCCGGGCTAGGTGGCGTCGATCGAATCCTGCCATTCGCGCTCCAGCATCCGCGAATACTCGCCGGACGCATAAAGATCGAACGGGAATGACGTCGAGCGGATCTGACGGCTGGTCTGCTGGCTTTGGTAGCAGGCGTACATGTGGTCGGCGTAGCGGTAGTAGTGGCGGATAAAGGCATCGGCCAGATCGTCGCGGCCCGGCGCATCTGCGAACACCATGTTCAGCCCCATGGCGCGGGAGAAAATGGACCGGTAGTCGGCTACCTGCCATTTGCGCAGCTTTTCGCGAACCAGTTCCGGCGGATCATCCACCAGAAGGTTGGCGAAACTCTGTTCTTTCACTCCCTCGGCCTGCAATACCGTATCGCGGTTCACGATATCCATGCACTGCTCAATCCACCGCGTCAGGTCTTTCCCGACGTAATAGAGCATCCGAATCTCGCAGTACCGCCCATCGAGCAGCTTTCGATCGAGTTCCGAAACCGAGAACTCATTATTTGGCAGGAACCCCTGCAGCATCATGCTGGCGCGCGTGCTCTCGACCAGTTTGTTGGGCCCCGCCGCGTCGGAAAAGGGGTGCAAAATGAGCGGCGGAAGCTTCCAGGACCGGTCTACTGGCGCGAAAATCGTCGTGTTTGACAACGGGTTAAGCCTCTCCTTCCAATCTAATCGGCGGAATGCCTCGAAAGGAATAGATGATCTTTTTATTTCCGTGCGGTCAGTAGTACCTGAACGGTGAGCGTCTCCCCACCCCGCAAAACCTTCACTTCCACGTTGTCACCCGGCTTTTTTTGACGCAAAAGGACGGTGAAATCCATCAGATTCTGTACCTTTTTGCCGTCAAAACTGATCAGAATGTCACCTGCTTTGAGCCCAGCCTTGGCCGCCGGGGTGCCTTCGCGGACGTCAGCGAAGCGAACGCCGGTCGGCGGCTCGGCAAAATCCGGGATCGAACCGAACGCCGGACCATAGCCGCTGCTACCGCCGGAGGACGAGGTTCCGGTGGAGTGGGAAGAGGGCGGGGGCGGCAGAACGCGCACGTACTGGGGCCGGGGCGAGTCGGACGAAAGCTTTTGCAGAGCCCCGCCGATGTAGCCCAGTAGCTGGGCGGCGGACTGGGAGTTGATCTTCTCCCAGGTGTCCGAAGGCTTGTGGTAGTCGCCGTGGAGACCGGAGAAGAAGAATAGCACCGGGACCTGTTTGGTTGTGAATGACGTATGGTCGCTTGAGCCGTAGCCGGCGGTCTCGGACATGTCGAACTTGAAGCCCTCGGGTTGGGGGAGCTGTTTCAGAATTTCGTTGAAGTTTGCGCCGGTACCGCTGCCGCCGATGAAGATACGCCCGTCTTTAATTCGGCCAATCATGTCCATATTGATCATGGCGACGGCCTTTTCGATGGGCAGGAGCGGGTGGTTGACGTAGTAGCTGGAGCCAAGGAGCCCCAATTCTTCGCCGGCGAAGGTCATGAAGAGCACGCCGCGCTTGGGCTTGGGCTGCGAGCCCATCCACCGGGCGAGTTCCATAACGCCGGCCGAGCCGCTGGCATTATCGTCGGCGCCCAGGTGGGGCTTGCCGATCATGTTCGGGGCCATCGAGAACTGCTCGCCCATGCCGAGGTGGTCATAGTGGGCGCCGACGACGACATGTTCGTCCGATTCGCCGGGCAGGTAGCCGACGACGTTGCGAACGGTCTTGACGACGCGTTCGACGTCGGCTTTCACCGTAACCTGGATCGTGGCGGGGAGGGCAAAGGAGCGGGGCTTCAGGTCCTTGTCGATATCGCGGTAGATGTCGCGGAGGTTCTTGCCGGCCTTCTCCAGGAGTTTCTCGCCTGCTTCGGCTTTCATCATCAGGAACGGGATTCCGGCGTTGGCCGGGCCGGCGGAGCGGGCGAACTTTTCCAGATCCCCGGAGCCGGAACCGAGAATATCGGACAGCACGATGGCGGCTTTGGCGCCGTGGAGTTTGGCGTTGGTGGCCTTGGCGTCGAACTGGGCGTGGCGGGTGTAGACGCGGCCGGCAAAGGGACTCTTGTCGTCGGTTTCCTGCGGTTCGCGGCGGAAAAAGACGACAATCTTGTCCTTTACATCGATACCGGCGTAGTCGTCGTAGTTGTACTCGGGCGCGGTGATGCCGTAGCCAACGAAGACCACTTCGCCGCTGGCTTCCCCGGCGCCGGTGAAGTTCAGCGGGATGTACTCTTTATCGAACTCGAGCGTCTCTTTCTTGCCATCGAACTGCATCGTCAACCGGTTGGCGCCGCCGAGCTTGGCATGGGTCGTGACCGGGAACTTCTGGAAGTAACTGCCGTTGACCGGTTTCAGGCCGGCCGCCTTGAATTCTTTAGCGATTAGTTCCGCGGCCACTTCCAACTCTTTGGATCCGGTACCGCGTCCGCGCATTTTTTCCGACGCCAGCACTTTGACGTAGTTCAAATAGTGTTCGGCGTCGAACTTCAACTCTTTGGGCATCTCCGCGGCCCAGAGCGCGGCGCCGGCAAGGGCGCCGGCGAACAGTTTGAATTTGGTCATGTGCTTTCTTATTTCGGTAACAGGGATGGCAGGGTCAACTCGCAGCCGCAGTTTTCCCCGGCGTTTTTGGCGGTCTTCTGATATTCGATTTCGAACTCAATGATCTGTTTCAGTTGGGGCCAGCTGAGGTTGCCGGCCAGCTTGCGGCCGTTGACGAACAGGGTCGGAGTGGAATTGACGTCGAGCGCGCGGCCTTCGGCGAAACTCTTGTTGACGTCCTCTTCGGTAGACTTGGCGTCGAAGCACTTCAATACGGGCGGAGCGGCGATCTTGTTGTCGACGAGGAACCCTTCGAGTTTGGCGCGGAAGGTCTCGGCGGTCAACTGCTCCTGCTTGTCGAAGGCCCAGTCGTGGAAGGGCCAGAACTTGTCCTGCTCTTCGCGATAGATACAGCGGCCGGCAATGGCAGCGGGCTTGGCCCAGTTGTGAATCTGTTCGAGCGGGAAGTCCTTGAAATAGGCGCGCACTTCCTTGCTGAAGGTCTGGATGAGGTTGGCGCGCAGCATCTTGGCCTCTTCCTTGCAGTGCGGGCATTGGAAATCGCTGAAGATGACCACCACAACCGGCGC
>CANIFK010000205.1 GCA_947466555.1 Acidobacteriota bacterium
CGTCGGCCCCGGCGTCAGCGATAACGGCGCCGGCCTCGCCGGCCTCCTCGCCCTCGTCCGCGCCATGAAGTCCGCGCCCCCCTTCGGCGGCCTCACCGCGTCCCCCGTCTTCATCGCCAACGTCGGCGAAGAAGGCGACGGCAACCTCTGCGGCATGCGCCACCTCTGCACCACCTCCCCGCTCGCCTCCCGCATCCGCACGTTCCTCGTCCTCGATGGCCCCGCCACCGAACACATCACCACCGAAGCCCTCGCCTGCCGCCGCTACGAAGTCGTCTTTCAGGGGCCCGGTGGCCATAGCTGGGTCGATTACGGCGTCGCCAATCCCGTCCACGCACTCGGGCGAATGATCACCATCTTCGCCGAAAACCTCCCCCTCCCCACCGCCAAATTCTCCTTCAACTTCGGCATCATCGAAGGCGGCGTATCCATCAACGCCATCCCCCCGCTCGCCCGCACCCGCCTCGATCTCCGCAGTGTCGACGAAACCGTTCTCGAACGCATGACCGTCATTCTCGACGCCGCCGTCACCCGCGCCTGCGAATGGGAGAACGAAAAGGCCCCCTTGGGCAAAGTCACCGGCAAGATCCGCGAAACCGGCTCCCGCCCGGGCGGACGACTGCCCAAGGACGCCCCGCTCCTCCAAGCCGTCCAAATGGTCGACGCCTATCTCGGCATCCGCGCCTCTACCGATTGCGCCTCCACCGACGCCAACATCCCGCTCAACCTCGGCATCCCCGCCATCTCCATCGGCGCCGGCGGCTCCGGCGGCGGCGCCCACACCACCGGCGAATGGTACAAGCCCGACGGCCGCGACCTCGGCCTCAAACGCCTGCTCCTCATCATCGCCCTCCTCCTCGGAGAATAATGCGCGCCGATCTGACGCTGGTCTTCATCGCCCTCATCTGGGGCACGACCTTCGTCCTCATCAAACGCGCGCTCAACGACGTCACCCCGGTCTTATATCTAGCCCTCCGCTTCACCCTCGCCGCCGCCCTCCTCGCCCTCTACTTCCACAAACGAATCCGCCTCGGCTTCGGCCGCCAGGAGTTCTGGGCCGGCCTCCGCGTCGGCGCCGTTCTCATGCTGGGCTACATCCTCCAAACCGTGGGCCTACAAACCACCACCCCCTCCAAAAGCGCATTTCTCACCGGAATTTATATTGTTCTGGTACCTTTTGTGAACTCGCTCGTCTATCGCACCAGACCCCGGTTATGGGAAATCGCCGGGGTGCTTACTGCTGGTCTGGGTATGGGTCTGTTGTCCATGCAAGGGGAAACACTGTCAATCGCCAAAGGCGATCTTCTCACCATCGGTTGCGCCGTGGCCTTCGCCGTGCACATCGTGCTGCTCGGCCACTGGGCGCCCATCGTTGGCTTTGAATCGCTCAGTCTGTTGCAGATCGCCGCGGCCGCCGCCGTTGCCTGCATCGCCGTTCCGCTCGTCGAAACGCCCGCCATCCATTGGTCGCCAATGGTCTGGTCGGCCATCCTCGTCGGCGCGGTCTTCGCCACGGCCCTGGCGTTCGTTCTCCAATCGTGGGCCCAACAGAACACCACGCCCGCGCGCGCGGCCGTGCTCTTCAGTATGGAGCCCGTCTTCGCCTGGATCGTCTCCTGGACGTTCGAAGGCGAAGCGCTCACCGCTCGCGCCGCCACCGGAGCCCTGCTCATATTAGGGGGAGTATTACTGGTGGAATTGAAACCAGCAGCGAGCGACGCACATCCATAGAGCTGTAACAACAGCGATCTGTAACAAAAGAGCTGTAACAACACGTAAAATAGGTTCCAAGGCACAAGCAGGAAGGTATAAATATCCATGCGCTGGTATCAGAATCTCAAGCAACAGAAACTCCTCTCCCTCTCTCTCCTCGTTTTCACCCTGTCGGTGGGCATCCTCATTGGAACCCTCGTCAGCGGCAGCGTCAGCGCGGCTAAAGGTCAGGCCGTCGCGCCAGACGCCACCCCACTCACCATCCCCCCGGCCGCATCCTCGCCGAACGAATTCACCAAACTCGCCAAGCTCGTCGAGCCGGCCGTCGTCAACATCACCGCCGAAGTCACCGCCAAAGCCACCGCCGGCGCCCGTCGCGCCCCCCGTGGCGGCGAGGATGAAGAAGAAGGCGGCGGCGACGATATGGAAATGTTCCGCCGCTTCTTCGGCCGTCAGGGCGGTGGCCAGCCCAACGCCCGTCCCCGCCCCCGCGAAGCCACCGGCTCCGGCTTCCTGGTCGATAAGAACGGCTACATCGTGACCAATTTCCACGTCGTCGAAAAGGCCGACTCCATCAAAGTGAAGGTCTCCGGTGACGACAAGGAGTACAAGGCCAAGGTGATCGGTACCGATTGGGAATCCGACATCGCCGTCATCAAGATCGATGCCAACAAGGCCCTCCCGGCCCTGAAGATCGGCAACTCCGACGCCGTCCAGGTCGGTGATTGGGCCGTAGCCATCGGCTCTCCGTTTGGCCTCGCGGCCACCGTTACCGCCGGCATCATCTCCGCCACCGGTCGCGATCTCCCCAGCGCCGAACAGTTCCAGCGCTTCATCCAGACCGACGCGGCCATCAACCCCGGCAACTCCGGCGGCCCGCTCGTCAATATCCATGGCGAAGTGATCGGCGTCAACACCGCCATCGCCACCCAGTCCGGCGGCTACCAGGGCATCGGCTTCGCCCTCCCGGCCAACCAGATGGCGAAGGTCTATAACTCCATCATCCAATACGGACGCGCCAAGCGCGGCTCCATCGGCATCTCCTGGGATAAGAACCAGAAGCCGGAAGTGCTGAAGGCCGCCGGCCTCGGCAATGGCGTCCTGGTCACCCAGGTCACGCCGAAGGGACCCGCCGAAAAGGCCGGCCTCCGCGCCGAAGACGTCATCATCGCCATCAACGGCAAGACCATCAAGAATGGCGACGAACTCGTCGGCATCGTCTCGGAGACGCCTGTCGATAGCTCGCTCAAAGTCACCGTCGACCGCGGCGGCAAGAAGGTGGACATGAGCATCATCGTCCAGGATCGCGTCGAGGTGTTCAAGGATGACGAGCGTTTCGCCCGCCATCGCGAAGACGTCGAACTGCCGACCAAGGCCGAAGGCACCCCCGCCAAGTTCGGCATCTCCATCCGCTCCATGTCCCCGCAGGAGAAGGAACCGCTGAAGCTCGGCGACGAACGCGGCGTACACGTCACCCGCGTCGAAGAAAACTCCTTCGCCGCCGAAATCGGCATCCAGGAAAAGGACATCATCATCAGCGTCAACCGCCAGCCGGTCACCTCGCTCGATGATCTGCGCAAGGTGCAAGGCTCGCTGAAACCCGGCGACGCCGTAGCCTTCCGCGTCATGCGCCCCATCCCCGGCGCTCGCAAGGGTGGCGATGCGGCATTCCAGACATTCTTCGCCGCCGGCACGCTCCCGGAAAAAGAATAATCTACTAACAAATCAAGCAAATGAACCGGGGGAGGCCAACCAGCCTCCCCCGGTTTCTGCTTACAATGGCGGCTAGTGAAATCCACTCCGTCCCTGCCCACCTCTTTCGCGCTCACACTAGCGCTACTTACAACAGCCTCCGCCCAAACCGCCACCATTACCCTCGCTGGTGCCGATTTTCTCTTCCCCTCCGATCCAATCCCAGCCCAAGCCGCCCCCCTCGGCGCCTCCTTCGGCCTCGCCCTCGATCCCTCCGGCAACCTCTTCCTCGGCGATTGCGACCGCCACTTCGTTTTCAAAATCACCCCCGCCGGCGCCCTCTCCATCGCCGCCCGCGCTGATTGCCCCACGCAGCTCGTCTTCACCCCATCAGGCGAACTTCTGTTCTTCGACTCGGACCAACTTCGGAAACTAACCAGGGCCGGAGACATCGTTACCATCACTCCCCCTGAAGCCATCTTCAGCGTTTCGCCCCGCTCGGGACTCGCCGTCGACGCCGCAAACAACATCTACATCTCCGAACCCGCCCGCTCCCGCATCCGCAAGTTCGACCCCGCCGGCGCCGTAACCCTTGTCGCTGGCGACGGTATCCGCGGATTCTCGGGCGACGGCGGCCCTGCCGCCCAGGCCCGCCTGGCGGACCCCGCCGGCCTCTCCCTCGCCACTGATGGCACTCTCTACATTGCCGATACCCTCAACCTCCGTATTCGCGCCGTCTCCCCCTCTGGCTCCATACGTACTCTCGCCACCCTCACCGCCAAACCAATCGCCCTCTCTCTCGAACCATCAGGCAATCTCCTCATCGCCACAGAATCCCCCGCCGCCCTCCTACGCCTCACCCCCGCCGGTTCCGTCACACCACTCCCGCTCGCCCCCCAATTTCCCACCCCCATGGCACTCGCCCCGCCATACTACTTCGACGCCTCCACCAGCCGCGTCGCCCGCCTCGAACCCACCGCCCACATCGCCGGCTCCGGCGGCGCCCCGCCAAATCCGCCCTCCGTCCCCGCCCGCGACGCCTTCATCCACAAGCCATTCAGCGTCGCCGTCTCCCCCGCCGGCCTCGTTACTTTCACCGATTCCGCTACCCCGCCAGCCATCCACCAAATTGACGCCCGTGGCCAACTCACCCGCCTCCCCACTCCGGCGGATCTCTCTACGCCTCGCCAAATCACCTTCGACGCCGCCGGCAATCTCTTTATCGCTCTCGGTCCCTCCTGCGCCCTCGCCCGCCTCACGCCCCAAGGCGAATACGCCACCACCACCGGCCTCTGCCCCGAAGGCGTTGCCGTCAGCCCGACAGGCGAAATCTTCGCTTCCGACACCCCAGCCAACCGCATCGTCAGGCTCGCCGCCAGCGGAGTCATCACCCCGTTTGCCACCAATATCAGTGCCCCCACCTTCCTCACCTTCGATGCCGACGGAAACCTCTACGTCGCTGAAACTGGAACCCGCCGCGTCCGCCGCATCACCCCCGATGGGACGGCCACCAACGCCGCCACCGAAATCCCCACCCCTGCCGGCCTCGCCACCGATGCTGCCGGCAACCTCTTCATCGCCGATACCAACAACAACCGCATCCTCCGCATCTCCCCCGCCACCCCTCCGGAAAACTACCTCTCCTTCGGCTCTCGCCTTGGCTCCGTCGAAGCTCCCAACGGTATCTCCGTCGGCCCCAACGGCGATCTTTACATCGCCGAAACCGGCGCCAACCGCCTCCGCGCCGTCGTCAACCGGAGCCCCAGCCTGACAGTCTCCGAAACGGCGATATCGCTGCTCAACAATCTCCCCGCCGAACTTCGCCTCGCCGCCAACAGCCAAGGTGCCGGCTATTTCCTCTCCGTCCCCGCCGCGGCCCCGTGGCTCACCGTCACACCGGTCACCGGCGCGGCTCCCGGCACCGCCACCCTCATCGCCAACACCACCGGCCTCGCCCCCGGACAGTACAACACCACGCTCACCGTCGGCGTCCTACCCGCCGGCCCGCCCGCGCGAAACTTCCCAGTCACGCTCACCGTACAGCCCACTCCCGTCGCCAAGCTTGTCGTCGGAGTCAGATCGCTCCACTTCCAACTCACGCCCGGCGGCCCACCCACCACCCAAACCATCTCGCTATCCAACCCGGCCGACAGCCCCATTGCCTACACCACCGAAAGCTCCCCGGAACTCTCACTCTCCAGCCGCGCCGGTTCGGTTTCCGCCGCCACCCCGGCCACACTCTCCATCACCGCCTCCCCCGCTGGCCTCGCCCCCGGCACCTACACGCCAGCCCTAACCATTAACGGCGTCCGTCTCCCTGTTACCATCGCCGTCGCCCCCGCAACCCAACGGCCCGTCCTTTCTCAGTTCGGCCTGACGTTCACCGCCATCGAAGGCGGCGGCCCACCGCTCCCTCAATCCATCAGCGTCAACACGCCCAGCGCCTCCGCAACAACCACCAGTCCCTGGCTCTCGGTCGCAGCCGCCTCCGCAACTGGTCTCACTTTGACCGCCGATCCAAAAGGCCTCCCGCCCGGCGATCACTACGCCCAACTCCGCGTCGAACCCGGCGCCGTTGCCACCATCGTCCTTCGCGTCCTCCCCCGCGCCCTCTCCCGCGCTCCCAACGTCTACCCCGCCGGCCTCATCCTCCCCGAAGGCGCCAGCCAGGAAATCCGCATCGCCAATCTCGCGGCCGAAGGACTCTCCTACACCACCGGCTCCGGCCGCCTCGCCGCTGGCGCCGCTCCCGAAGTCCGCCCCGCCAACGGGTTCATCCCATTCGCCGCCACCGCCCGCATAGCCGTTCGCAATGCCCTCGCGGCGGACCACCGTCTTACCCTCTCCTTCACCGACGGCACCTACAGGGACCTCCCCATCCTCACCGTTCCACGCTTCGACGGCTGCACCACCCGCACACTCCGGGCCGTCTTCCAAACCCTATTCGATTTCGATACCGTCGAACTCGGCCTCCCCGTCCCCATCGAACTCCGCGTGGTCGACCAATGTGGCAACTTCCTCGGCACCGGCCAAATGGTCATCCGGTTCACGAACGGCGATCCGGACCTCCCTCTTACACCTACCAGCGACGGTGTCTGGTCCGGAACATGGACTCCACGTACGCCCGCCCCCGGCATCGTCACACTCAGCGCCACGCTCACAAACAACAATCAGTCCGGGCGCGCCGAACGCTACGTCCGTCTCAACGGTGCTGCCAATCCCCCCATCGTCGCACCCGGCGCCCTTGTCCACGCCGCCACCCAATCGGGCGCCCTCCCGCTTGCTCCTGGAACCCTCGTCACAATCTACGGAACCGCGCTCGCCAGCCCTGACGAGGAAACCGGGATCGCCCTCGGCGGCCAGCCAATCCCCCTACTGTTCACCAGCCCCACTCAGATCAATGCCCACATCCCGCTGACACTCGCCGCCCATACCACCCATCCGCTCACTATCCGCCGTGGCGACGTCCTCTCCACACCCATGGAAATCCCCCTCGCCGCCGCACAACCCGGCATCTTCACCTCCAACCTGCAGGGCACAGGCCAAGGCATTGTCCTCGGCCCCGATCAAATCACCCTCGCCGATGCAGCCCGGCCCGTCTCCCCCGGCCAAGCCATCGTTATCTATGGCACAGGCCTCGGTGCCGTCACCACCGCCCCCGCTCCCACACCCACCGCCAGCCCCGTCTCGCTCACCATCGGCGCCCGGCCCGCGCAAGTCCTCTTCGCTGGCCTCGCTCCCGGGTTCATCGGCCTGTATCAGGTAAACGCCCTCGTTCCCACCGGTGCCCCCACCGGCCCGGCCGTCCCGTTGCAACTCACCGTCGCGGGCCAGCAGAGCAACGCGGTAACCATCGCCGTAATAAACTAAAATTCAAATGCCCACCCGTCGCGCCCTCGCCGCGCTCCCTCTCATCGCTCTCCCCGCCGCCGCCCAAACGGCCGCCAAACCCGCCCCCAAAATCATCACAGCCCTCACCTCCGAAGAGTTCCAGAAGATCGTGCAAGCCATGGGCTTCGAAACCACCCGCGCCAAAGACGCCGCCGGCAAGGACTCCCCCTTCTTCACGTTCCGCGCCGAAGGCTACAAAGTGGCGGGCTTCAATCACAACCCCAGCTACATCCAGCTCTACAACGCCTTCAACGACGTCAACCCCACCCTCGAATCGGTCAACATCTGGAACCAGGAGCATAGCTTCACCCGCGCCTACGTCGACAAGGAAGGCTCCGCCGCCCTCGAAAGCGATCTCATTGTCAGCGGCGGCGTCACCCAGGAAAACGTCGAAGTCTTCATCCAGACCTTCCGCAACGTCGTCGGCAAGTGGGCCCGCTTCCTGCTCGACCGCAAAAAATAATCCCCGCATGCGGCACATTCTGGCTGTTGCCCATCTCGCCGTGGCCATCACCGTTTCCGGCCAATCACGCAACACCGCCATTCAGAACACAAGGCAAGCCATTGAAGAGGAGTGCCGCCTCGCCGCCAATGGCGACTGGAACCAATGGCATGCAGCCCTCGGCCCCTATCGCCAGGCGCTCCTCAAGTCCTACGAATACGCCGCCGCCAACCAACTCCCCGCCCGCTCCACTCCCGGCGAAAAGATGGGTTTCATCTTCTGGCAAACCGATCGCGGCCGCATGGCGCATGCCAACTCCGCTCTCGCCATCACCGCCGCCGGCGACGACCTCCCCGCCTATCTCGCCGCCGACCGCCTTCTCCCCATCGCCAAATCCCTCACCACCTGGCTCCACGCCCAAGGCATCGACC
>CANIFK010000206.1 GCA_947466555.1 Acidobacteriota bacterium
CGCAGCCGCCAGCCGAGTAACAACAACGTCACGCCGCACAGCACAAATGTCGCCGGCTCCGGCGTGGCCTGGGCCTCGAAATAGTAATTCGCGCTATCGGGAAATGACACCTGCGTGAAGACTCCTGGCGACGAGCTCCAAATGACAAAGGTGTTATCGGAACTGCCGAGCGTTGGCGGATCAAATGCCGGTAATCCGAACTCCATCAGCGGATTGGATGGGTTAGAAAAAGAAAGCGTCCAAATGATGTCGTTGGGCACGACGATGTTGGGGTTGAAGTCGGCAATGACAAACGAATTGGCAGCGGCGTTCACACTCGTCAGTGTCCCGGAATAGAGGTTGGCCCCCGGCAATCCGCCCACGGAACTCCATAAGTCAAGCGTCACGTCCACGGTGCCGCCGATGCTGGATGACAGGTTCCAGAACCCAGTCGACGCCACAACCATGTACCGCGGCGTGTCGGGTGCGAACTGAATCAGATCGCCGCCGGCCAGCAGGGTGTTAGTGGTAAAGCTATCGACGAAACCGGTGTCGGTGACGTTGTTCTGGTAGATAGCAACTGGCCCGGCGAACAGCACGGGAATTGAGAACAGTACGAATAAGGAACGGAACACGGAAGTCTCCCTTGGAGTTACTCTGCGACGAAAAATAGGGCAGGTAACTTAGGTAGCGGAGACTGTCCGAATCCAGTGACAGACTTTCTACTGAAAAATGTGATTCAGCGTGCCGGCCAGCCGCACACCGGCCTGCAACAGCCGCTGCTTCACGATGGGCATGCTCTTGTAGACGTACTCGTAGCTCAACGGCAGCTCCGGCTTGAAGTCGTAGCAGCGGTCGCGAAGCTTGAACGACTCCTCCATCCAGCCCGCGTAGCTGGTCGCTTGCCAATCCTTCACTTCCGCCGCCGTCGGATGGTCCAGAAACCGGGTCCATTCGGTGAAGCTGAGCTTCTCCTGTTCAATAATCAGGTCGTCCCAAACGGTGTGCAGGTTGGTGGCTTCCACGCTGCGAAACCAATGCACGCTGACGCGATTGCCCCCCAGGTCGTCCCGCTTGCCGGCGTGGAGCGGCTGGTGCAAATCCCCAATCATATGCACCATGAACTTCAGCGCCTGAATCCGCTCCTCCTTCGGCGCGGCCGGATTGCGGAGCGTGGCCTCGAACTTCTTCAGCGCCACGATCACGTCGCCGGCGGGGTTCTTGCTCATCGTTGCATAGGTCTCGCCGTCGGGGATATTGACGTAGTGCCACGGGTCGGCGCGCTTCCACGACGGGTCGGACCGGATCTCGTCGGCCCAGTTGGAGACCTCCGCCAATGAGTCCGGCCCCAGCAGTTCGCGGACCGCCTTGGCCGCTTTCGGCGAAAGATGATTTTCGGCAATCTGGCCCACGACCCGGTGGCCGGTTTTTCCCCAGCTGAAGGCGAGAGCGGGAACGAGAAGGAGCACAAGAGTGGCTTTGGTCATGGGCTTTGTTCACCACGATAGCGCGATAATCGAGTGAATATGTACCGATCGTGGTTGGAGGTATCGCTGAGCCAGATCGCCAGTAATTTCCGGGCCATCCGGAAGCTGGCCGGGAGCGGCGTGACGGTGATGCCCGTGGTGAAGGCCGATGCCTACCGGCATGGCGCCGTGGAAGTGTCGCGAGTTCTGGAAGAGGCGGGCGCGCGGTGGCTGGCCGTGTCGAACGTGCACGAAGGGATTGCCCTGCGGGAATCCGGAATGACCAGCCGCATCCTGGTGATGGCCGATTTTCTGCCCAGCAGCCGGCCGCTGTTTCTGGACTATGACCTGACGCCGGCCATCCATTCGCTCGAAGGCATCGCCGCCTACGACGAGCTGGCCGTGGCCGCCGGCAAACCCGCGCCGTTCCACCTGAAAATCGATACGGGCATGGGCCGCCTGGGCACGCGCGCCTCGGCGTCGGAGATTCTGGACGCGCTCGCACAGACGCGGGCGGCGCGGCTGGAAGGGTTGATGTCGCACTTCGCCTCGGCGCCGAACTATACGACGTCCCAGACCGACGAGCAGATCGCCACCTTCACCGCCGTTCTGCAACACCTGCGCAACGCCGGCGTGAACCCGGCGATGGTCCACCTGTCGAGCACCGTGCCGCTGGCTTATGGGCGGAAGGAGGCCTGGGGCAATCTGGTGCGTCCCGGCCACGCCATTTACGGATACGTCTCCCCGGCTAAGGGCGCGTCGTCGCCCTGCCTGCTGGAAGTGCATCCGGCGCTTAGCTGGAAGGCCACGGTGCTGGAGGTGAAGGATATTCCCGCCGGCGCGGCCATCGGCTATGGCGGCATCCACACCACGGGCCGGGAAACGCGCATCGCCGTGCTGGGCGTGGGCTACGCCGACGGCTACCCGCACCGGCTGTCGAACAAGGGCAAGGTGTTGCTGCAAGGGCGCGCGGTGCCGGTGCTGGGCGCGGTGTCGATGGACCTCACCACCGTTGATGCCTCGGGCCTCGACGTCAAGCCCGGCGACGCTGCCACGCTCCTCGGCACCGATGGCGACGAATCCATCGACGCGCAGCAGATCGCAAAACTGGCCGGCACCATCTCGTACTCCGTCCTCTGTGGCATCAGCTCCCGGGTGGTCCGGCTGTATGTGTAAGATGAGAGAAGTGAAGTTCGTTCCGCAAATTAGCAGCGCACGTCTCGCGATGGCGATTATTATGATCGCCAGTTCCGCCTGAGCCTGCCTGCGAACGAACGCAAGTTTTAAGGCCTCCGGTGGATCACCTTCCACCGGGGGCCTTTCCTTTTTACGCCCGCCAACCCGGAGACAAACTGATGCTGCAAACCGTGGAGATACTGCTGGAAGATAAGCCAGGCGCGTTGATGCGCGCGGTCGGGGTGATTACGGCGAAGGGGTCGAATATCGCGTCGCTCTCCGTGGCGCCCGATGCGGAGCAGCCCGGGTTGGCGAGGGTGCGCATGGTGGCCGATGTCGAAGAACGGTTGCACGACCGGGTGTTGAAAGAGTTGAACCGGCTGGTGCAGGTGGTGCGGGCATGGTAACGCTACAACAGATCGAAGCCGCCACGGCGCGGATCCGCGGGGAGATCTACGTCTCGCCGCTGGTGCATTCCAAGGCGTTGTCGGCGTTGTCCGGCAACGAGATTTACCTCAAGCTGGACAACCTGCAGATGACGGGTTCGTTCAAGGAGCGCGGCGCGCTGAACCGCATTCTCACGTTGACCGATGCGGAAAAAGCCCGCGGCGTAGTGGCCGCCTCCGCCGGCAATCACGGCCAGGCTGTGGCCTATCACGCCACCCGTCGCGGCATTCGCGCGCAGATCTGGATGCCGCGTTATACGCCGCTGGTGAAGCTGTCGGCCACGCGTAACTACGGCGGCGACGTGGTGCTGCACGGCAACAGTTACGACGAAGCCTTCGAAGGCGCCATCGCCCAGGACGCCACGTTCGTGCATGCCTTCGACGATGAAGCGGTAATTGCCGGACAGGGCTCGCTGGGCCTGGAGATGCTGGACCAGAATCCGGAGCTGGACGTGATTATCACCTCCATCGGCGGTGGCGGGCTGGCCTCCGGCGTGGCCTGCGCGGCGAAGGGGCGGAAGCCGTCGATTGAAGTCGTCGGCGTGCAGACGTCGCGGTTGCCATCGATGGTGGCGGCGCTCGCTTCCGGGGAACCGGTACGCGTTGCCGCGGGGTCAACGCTGGCCGATGGCATCGCCGTGCGCAAGGCCGGCGGCTTCACGCTGCCGATGGTGCGCGAGTATGTCGATAACGTCGTCACCGTCGACGAAGGCGACATCGCCGCTGCCATCCTCTATCTGCTGGAGCGCGAAAAGACGCTGGCCGAAGGCGCCGGGGCCATCGGCGTCGCGGCCGTGCTGCAAGGGCTCACCGGGCACCGCGGGAAGAAGATCGGCGTCATCGTCAGCGGCGGAAATCTGGACGTGACCCTCCTGGCCCGCATCATCGAACAAGGCATGGTGCGCGACGGCCGCCGCCTGCGCGTGCGCGTGACCCTGCCCGATTACCCCGGCGCCCTCGAAGGCCTGGCCGCGCGCATCGCCGCCGCCGGCGCCAACATTGTCGAGACGCTCCACAACCGCGCCCACTACGGCGTCAGCCTCACCGAAACCGCCATCGATATCACCATGGAAACCCGCGGCCGCGAACACGTCACCGAGATCCTGTCCGCCTTAAGCGCAGCCGCCTACGAGTTCACCATGGTGGAATAAATTTCGCCCCTCCGCGACCCCTTTCCCCAAAACCTGCATCCCCGCTGACAGGAGGAATCTATGAAGATTCTGAGTCTCGTCATGATGACGGCAGTAGGCGCAACGGCCTGGGCGCAAGGTTGGAAGGTAATCGGGTGGAACGACCTGGGCATGCACTGTGTGGATGGGAAGGATTACTCCATCTATTCCATCCTGCCCCCCTTCAACACCTTCCATGCGCAGGTGGTGAACAGCTCCGGCAAGCTGGTGAAATCCGGCGTCACGCTCACCTATCAGGCAGTGGCCGATTCCACCGGCTCCATCAACAAAACCTCCGTCGGCAAGTCCACGTTTTGGCAATTCGCCCAGCCGCTCTACGGCGCCACACTCGCCCCCGACAAGGGCCTGGCCGGCTTCGCCATGCCCGGCGCCGCCAACACCCCGCAACGCATGCGCTTCGATTCCCCCTTCGCCTGGTTCACCGGCGAAGGCGTCCCCATCCTGCCCTACGACGACAAGGGCACCAAAAATTTCTACCCCATGATGCGGCTCACCGCGCGCAACTCGGCCGGCACCGCGCTCGCCTTCACCGACATCGTCCTGCCCGTCTCCGACGAAATGAACTGCCTGGCCTGCCACGCTTCCGGCTCCACCAGCACCGCGCGCCCCGCCGCCGGCTGGGCATTCCTCACCGATCCGGAAAAGGACTACAAGCGCAACGTCCTCCGCCTGCACGATGAGCGCGAAGCCAACAATCCCACGTTCCGAAACGCGCTCGCCAAAGTCGGCCTGAACCTCGCCGGCCTCTCCGCCACCGTCGACGCCGGCCGCCCCGTGCTCTGCGCGTCCTGTCACGGTTCCAACGCCCTGCCCGGCACCGGCATCGCCGGCATCGGCCCGCTCACCAAATCCATGCACACGCGCCACGCTAACGTGGTCGACCCCACTAACTTCCTCACCCTCGATGCCGCCAACAACCGCTCCGCCTGCTACAGCTGCCACCCCGGTTCGGAAACCAAGTGCCTGCGCGGCGCCATGGGCAACGCCACCCAGCCCGACGGCACAATGACCATGCAGTGCCAAAGCTGCCACGGCAACATGAGCACCGTCGGCGCCTCCACTCGCAACGGCTGGCTGCAGGAGCCCTCCTGCCAGAACTGCCACACCGGCACAGCCGTCAAAAACAACGGGCAGATCCGCTATACCGACGCCTTCGTGGGCGGCGCCCCGCGCGTCCCCGTGGACCGGACCTTCGCCACCAACGCCAACGTCCCCGTCCCCGGTTCCGATCTCTACCGCTTCTCCAAGGGCCACGGCGGTCTGCAGTGTTCGGCCTGCCACGGCTCCACCCACGCCGAATACCCCAGCTCCCACGTGAACGATAACGTGCAGTCCATCAAGCTGCAGGGTTACGCCGGCACCCTGGCTGAATGCAAAGCCTGCCACTCCACCGTTCCCTCCACCGTTACCGGCGGCCCCCACGGCCTCCATCCCATCGGCCAGAGCTGGGTCGGCAAACACGGTGACGCCGCCGAAAAGAACCCCGCGCAGTGCCAGGCCTGCCACGGCGTCAACTATCGCGGCACCGTTCTATCGGCCACCACCACCGCGCGGACTTTCAAAACCGAACACGGCACGAAGACGTTCGCCAAGGGAACGCAAATTACCTGCTACCAGTGCCACAACGGCCCGCGCGGCGAGTAAAACTTACATCACGCGCCCGGCCAGCTGTTCATGAATGGCTTGCCGGGCGCGCTTCAATCGGCCCTTCACAGCCTCTTCGCTGATCCCCACAACCTCGGCCGTTTCCGCCGTCGTCATACCCTCCACCGTTCGCAGCAGGAACACCATCAATTGCTCCTCCGGCAGATGCGCCACGGCGGCGTAGAACTGCCGGATCGTGGCGCCATTCTCCATGCAGCGCGAGAGGAAGGTCGTCTCCACATGCGGGTCAATCGAAACCTCGCGCGGCGCCGTCCTGTTCGCCCCGCGCCGCTTCATCATGCAAACATTCCGCGCAATTCGAAACGCCCACGGCCGCACCCGCGACGGTTCACGCAATTCGCCGATGTGGTCGTGCAGCTGCAACAACGTGTCCTGCACCACCTCTTCGGCGTCCTCCCGCTGGCGGCAAATCAGCAGGCTGTAGTGCAGCAGCCGCCGGCCAAAGGCAACGGCGAACTCTTCGAAGGCTTCCGCGTCTCCGTTCCGGATCCGCTCAGCCAGCTGGATCTCGCGGGCTTGATCGAGCTTGGACATCGCTTAGATCCAGATGCAAACGAGCTGCCAAAGTGACAGCTACGGCTCGGCGTCCACCGATTTCCCGGCCATCTCCAAATGGAACGCCAACTTCTCGCGGGACTCAGCTTCCACGCTCCGGGCTTTGGCGGCGCGCTCCCGCTCCAGGTTCTCCGGGCCCTTCGCCAGCCCAGGCCACTTGTGCTGCATGGCGTTGTAGCCTGGCTTCGCCAGGCGCTCGACGTTCGCCTCGTGCTTCCGCGCCCTCGCCGCGGATTCTTCGGCTCGCGTAGAATGCCGGGCAGCTTCGGCCTTGTGTTCGGCTTTGGTCATGTTCGGTTTTGTGTCGGCCGCGAAGGCCGCGGCGATTACGAATACGAATCCGATCAGGGGCTTCATGTCCCCATTAAACGGCCCAAGGGCAGTCCCCCGGTATCCGCAAAATTACGGAGTCACCAACCCCTCCCGCACCGCGTGCTGCACCAGTTCGGCCGAGGTCTTCACTCCCAAATCATCCATCATTTTGTACTTGTGCGTCTCCACCGTACGCGGAGAAATTTCCAGAATCGCCCCAATTTCCTTCGCCGATTTCCCCTCCGCCAGCAACTGCAGCACCTCCCTCTGCCGCGGCGTCAACTCCAGCGACTGCCGCAGATGCACCTTCGTTTCGTCCAACATCTCCTCCACCGCCGGCGTCCGCAGCCCCGGCGAAACATAGGAATCGCCCGCCAGCGCCCGCCGGATCGCCACCGTCAACTCCTCCGCCGCGGCGTGCTTCAACACGTAGCCCAGTGCCCCCGCCTGCAACGCCCGCAACAAGTACGAAGGCTCCGGATGCATCGTCAAAAACACGAACTTCACCCCCGGCAACTGCCGCGCCGCTTCAATGCCATTCAACAGCGGCATGGAGATATCAGCCACCACCACATCCGGCACCAGCTCCCGTGCCAATTGCACCAGCTGCCGCCCGTCCGCGCACGTGCCAACAATGTCAAACTCCGCGCCCAGCAGGCTCCGCAGCCCGTCCAGAACGATCTTATGATCATCCGCCAACAGCAGCTTCGGCCTCATCCGCGGAACCTCGCCACAATCTCCGTCCCCGCGCCCGGCGCGGTCCGCAACGTCCACTGCCCGCCCAATAAACGCACCCGCTCCTCCATGCTCGCCAGCCCCAAACCGGGCGTCGAAGTCTCCGGGTCAAACCCGCGCCCATCGTCAGCAATGCGAATCTCATGCGCCCGCAGCCGCACCGTCACCTGCTGTGCATCGGCGTGCCGCGCCACGTTCCGCAGCCCCTCCTGCAGAATGCGATAGATCGCCAGATTCTCCTCCGCCGTCGCCGCCGGAATCGCCCCCTCCACCGCGAAATCCACCGGCGGCCCGCCGCGTTCGAACGACGCGCGGCACTCCGCCGCAATCGCCGCCTCCAGCCCCAAATCGTCCAGCATCGCCGGATGCAACCGCCGCGACAACGCGTGCAGCTCATCGGCCAGCGCGCCAATCTGCACCCGCACCGTATCCTGCCGCCCCTGCCCCGCGCTGATCGCCGCCGCCGCCAGCCGCTGCGAAAAATCGTCGTGCAACTCCCGCGCAATCCGCCGCCGCTCGTCCTCCTGCGCCGCGATCAACCGCCCCGCCAGCCGTCGCAATTCGCTAATATCCTGCGCGGCATAAACCACTCCGCCATTCTCCAGCCGCCCCGCCGTCACCAGCACCGGCACCCGC
>CANIFK010000207.1 GCA_947466555.1 Acidobacteriota bacterium
GCCTCGTGGAAACCCTCCGCTCCGGCTCCGAGAACCGCTACAAGTCGCTCCAGATGCAGTTCCAGCGGCCTTTCGTCAATGGCTTCAACTTCGTGGTCGGCTATAACTACAACCGCGAAAAGAACCTGGGCTTCTACGACAACGTCGACAACTACACCAATTCCTTCACCTGGCTGCCGGCCACCAACGCCCGGCACCGCCTGACCGGCGCGGCCATCTATGAACTCCCCTTCGGCAAAGGCCGTAAGTTCATGTCCGCCGCTCCCAAGGTCATCGACACCCTCTTCGGCGGCTGGGCCACCAGCGGCTTGATGACCTACAACACCGGTCTTTACCTCCGCTTCGGCGGCGCGCTCGTCTCCGGCGACCCCGGCGTCAGCGAGCCCACCAAAGGCCGCTGGTTCAACACCGACGCCTTCAAGCCCCTGCCGGCCTTCACGCGCCGCGCCAACCCGCTCCAGTACGACAACGTGAAAGGGACCAATACCTTCAACGTCGACATGACGCTCAACAAGATGTTCCCCATCACGGAACGCTTGAAGTTCGAAATGCGCCTGGAAGCGTACAATTTAGCCAATGCCTTCTTCGGTGCCGATCCTTCCACCGATCCCAACAACCCCGCCGCCTTCGGCAGAATCCTCTCGCAACGCGCTGGCATGTTCGGTCGCCAGATGCAGTTCACGGGCCGGTTCTATTTCTAAGGCGGTCCTAACCCTCCTGCTGGCACTCAGCCCGGCGGCCCTGCGAGCCAACGATCACGTTGGTTCGCAAGCCTGCCGGGCTTGCCATTTGGAGCAGTTCAAATCCCAGTCGCAGACCGGCCACGCCCGCGCCCTGGCCCGCCAGGGCGAAGTCTGGAACTTCGGCTCCGGTCTGCAAGCCATCACCCCCGTCTCCCGGGTCTCGGCCGAGCTCTACAAGGAGCACGGCCTGACAAAGTACACCCGGACGAAACGCGAAGCCATCACGCCCGGCCATACAAACGCCGAAGGGGTGCCCTACAAGGTGTTCGACCCCGGCGCCCAGATCTTCAAGTGCTTCCAGTGCCACTCCACCGGGCCCCTGGCCTACAAGGCCAAGGAAGGCATCCAGCCAGCGGAGCTGGGGGTGCGCTGCGAGACCTGCCACGGTCCCGGTGGCGACCACGCCAAGGCCCCGGCCAAGTCGAACATCCAGCAGCCGCTGAAGCTCTATAACTCGGCGGGCATCAACCAGTTCTGCGGCAACTGCCACCGCCAGCCCCCGGTCGCCGGTGAGGATACGGACTTCAGCAACACCTGGAACGCCCGCCACCAGCCAGTGGCGTTTAGCCAAAGCGCCTGTTTCCGCAAGAGCGAGGGCAAGCTAACGTGCCTGACCTGCCACGACCCCCACGGCGCCCAGCCCACAAAGCAGGACGCCTGCACCGGATGCCACGCGGCGCCCCGCCATTCGCGCCCACAGCAAATGGTAAAGGGGCAAACCTGCGCCAGCTGCCACATGCCCCTGGTAAAGCCTTCCGCGGATCTCCAATTCGCCAACCACTGGATCGGCATCTACGCCCCCGGCTCCCCCCTCCTGCCGAAGTAGCGGTCACAGCCCTTTAAAATTCTCTAACCGACGGCCAGTCAACAACTTACAAATCCGGCAAGGCCTCCGGCTGTTGACGGCGCGATATAATGGGAATGTAGGGGATTAGTCGCCTTCGTAAATGCAACCTGACGTACAGGTTTCGCGCACGACAACTTGACTCAACTGCGGCAGCGCCGGCCGCACACGCTCCCAAATCCAACGAGCCAGATTCTCGCTCGTCGGGTTCTCAAGCCCCGGAATGTCGTTCAGGTAATTGTGGTCCAACAGCTCCTCAACGGGCTGAAAGGCGGCCTTGATGTCGCCAAAATCCATCACCCAGCCCAGTCCGGGCAACAACGGGCCCGAAACATGAATGGCGATCCGAAAGCTATGTCCATGCAACCGCGCACATTTATGCCCCGCCGGGACGTTCGGCAGCCGGTGCGCCGCTTCAATCGTGAATTCCTTATAGACCTGCATGCTCTATCGACCCACGCTACCATAAACGGCGAATTTGGCCGAACGAAGTACTAGATTATGGTACTTTGGTTTGTTCGTAGTAAGGCTACTACCCCAGAAAGGGCGAACCACAGTTGCGAATTCAGACGGTTTTTGTTGCACTCCTTGCGTTTGGCTTGGCCGCCCCGCTGGCCGCGGGCCCGATCGCCCTGGAACTGTCGCTCGTGATCGACGTGTCCGGGAGCATCGATACGACCGAATACAATCTTCAGCGCGCCGCCTACGCCGGAGCGTTCAACCTCCCCTCGATCCAGGCCACCATCGCCGGCTTGAACGGAGGGGTCGCCATTAACGTCATCCAGTTCGACTCGTCCTCGTTTACCGCCCTGCCGTGGACGCTGCTCACCGATAACGCCTCGGTCAGCGCCTTCGCCAGCTCACTGGCGTCCATGCCCCGTCAGGGCTCTAACGGCGGGACCAACATCATCGCCGGCATGAACGCCTCCCTCGCCTCCTTCGCCGCAAACTCCTACCAGGGTTCGCGAATGGTCATGGATGTCTCCGGCGACGGCGAACAAAATCAACAGGGGTGCCAGTCCTCCGACACCGTCTGCGCCGCTCTCCAGGCGGTGCGGGACAACGCGGCCACCGCCGGCATCACCGTCAACGGGTTGCCCATCCTGGCTTCGGCCCCCGGTCTGGCCGCCTACTACCAGAGCAATGTCATCACCCCCGGCGGGTTCTTGAAGGTGTCGGCCGACTTCGCCTCCTTCGAAGCCGCCATCGGCTCTAAGCTGTATCAGGAAATTTCCGGACAAGCGCCCCCCAACGGCGATGTTCCCGAGCCCGGCACAGCCGCTCTTCTCGGCCTCGGCCTCGCCGCCCTCGTCGCCGTTCGCAACGCCGCTAAAGTAGAGCGCCAAAAGCCTCAAGTACGGGCCGGTTTCCGCCGATATGGAGTCTAAGGAAGGCTCCGTCTCGCGCCCGTGAAGCTACCCGCTCGCATCTCAAAATATCAGTTGGACAAATACCTCGGCGGCGGCATGTCGGAGGTATATCAGGCCCGTGACACGGTCCTCGGCCGGACCGTCGCCGTGAAGCTGCTCACGGCCCAGGCGGCCACCAACGAAGACACCCGGGCCCGGTTCCTGCTGGAGGCACGCGTCTCCTCCGGAATCGCCCACGAAAACATCATCACCACCCACGACTACGGGGAGGAAGACGGCATCCCGTACATGGTGCTGGAGTTCCTGACAGGGCAAACCCTCAAGGACGCCCTCCAGTCGGGCGAGGAGATACCGCTCCGCAAACGGGCCTCCATCGGCCTCCAACTGGCCAAGGCGCTGGCCCATGTCCACACCCTCGGTCTGGTCCACCGTGACGTCAAGCCCGACAACGTCCACCTGGACGCCCAGGGTCGTGTCAAGCTCATGGATTTCGGCATCGTCAAGACCGGCGATGTCAACCTCACACAGGCCGGCTACGCGCTCGGCACGCCGCACTACGTGGCCCCGGAAATGATCATGGGCCAGCCGGTCACCCCGCTGGTCGATGTCTACTCCTTCGGGGTCCTGCTCTTTGAGCTGCTCACCGGCAAACGGGCCATCCAGGCCGATACGGTGGAGCGGATTTTCTACCAGATCCTGCACGAGGAGATCTCCTCGGCACCGATGGAAACCGCCGGCATTCCCATGCCGCTTCAGGAGACCGTCCGCGCCGCCATGGCGCGCGATCCGCAGGTTCGTACCCAGTCGATGGCCACCGTCGTCGCCCAGCTGGAAGACTGGCTCGGCGAGAATCCAACCGCCACCCGGCTGGTCGAGTCCCCCGTGATGCCACCCGCCAAACGGCGCGTCCGGGTCTCGAACGTCTGGCTCACCGCCGCCGGCGCGCTGGCCATGGTCATCGCCGCCGGTATCGGCTACTTCTTTCTCACGGCGCAGAAAGCCAGCGCCCGGATCGATGATCCGCTCGGGGAAATGGTCCTCATCCCGGCCGGCCCGTTCGCCTACGGCGCCGCCAAGGAACCGGTCGAGCTACCGGCCTTCTACATCGACGTCACCGAGGTCTCGAACGAAGATTACGAGGAGTTCGCCAAGGCCACCGGCCATCCGCTCCCGCCGGGCTATGTTCGCGGCAAACCCGGCTTGCCCGTAGTCAACATCACTGTGGACGACGCGCAGGCCTTCGCCAAATGGGCAGGCAAACGGTTGCCCACCAAACGGGAGTGGGAGAAGGCTGCCCGGGGCCTCGACGGCCGCAACTACCCATGGGGCAATGAGCCCAACGCCGGGCTCGCCAACGTCGCGGATAACCCGGACGATACCTGGCAGCACGTAGTCTCGGTGGACGCGTTCCGGCTGGGGCGCAGCCCCTTCAAGATTTTGCAGATGGTCGGCAACGTCCGGGAGTTCACCGGAGAGCTTTCGGCGCCGACCGTCACCGCGCTGCGGGCTTACACCGAAACGCTGACCCCGCCCCCCACGGCCGACGAACGGTGGTACGTGGTCAAGGGTGGTTCGTTCCACTACAAACTCGGGGAGACCTCGCTGCCGATGAGCGAGATCATCCCCGCCCGATTCCGGGCCGACGATCTGGGCTTCCGCTGCGTAAAGGACCCCTGACGGGGTCCTTAGTTCCGCCAGCGCAGTTCGAAGCGGTCCCGGCCAGCGCCGACCATGTTCACGTTGGTCACCCGGTCCCGGGCGTCCAGGTCGATGACCATCTCGCCGCCGATCCCGTTGCCGTTCATGTCGGCATAGATCCGGCCCCGGTCCATCCGCAGCACGCGGCCGTTCAGGACCAGGGAGAAAGACCGGTCGGTATCAAACCGGACCTCCACATCGCCACGGCGATTGATGGAGACCCGGCAGTCGAAGAGCCGTTCGATGTTGCCGCGGTTCGGGCGGAACTCGCCGTCGCCCCGGCCGCGGAAGTTCACTTCCCTGCTCCAGCCGCTGTTCCCGTTCCCGTTGTTGAACCCACCCGGGTTCGCTCCGGGCCGGTCGTAGCGGTCGGAGTTGTTGTAGTTCGGCCGGTCGTAGCCGCTGGGGCGGTCGTTGTAACCACCGCCGCCGCCGGTCCCGCCGCGCCAGAAAATATCGAAGGTGTAGCCTTCCCGGCCGCCCTTGGGGTCGTCGATCCGGACGACGGCGGCGCCGCGGCCGGGCTCGCGAACCAGGTCCTGCCGGCCTCGCCCATCGATGCCCTTGAACCGGAAATCGTAGGGGTTGTTCGGCATCACCTGGTTACAAACGAACCGGACGATCCTGGCCGGCGAGCCGGCCAGGGTGCGGATCTGCGCCCGGTTGCCCTGGATCTCCACCTCGGCGATGTCGTCGATCTCCACCTCGATGGTGCACTTGCCATCGCCGCCGCCGCCGCGAATGTCGGCCATCCGGCTATCGGTAATCCGCTGGGCCGAAACCACGGCCGCCAGCCCTAGAAAAGTCACAAGAAATCGGCGCATAAGGATCTCCTTCTAGAGTCTAACGCGGAAAACGGCGGCGATTCCCATCCACCCGGAACCTAGTTGGACTGGTGGAGGAAGCGGTCGCGGGCGGCGTCTTCCCACTCGTCGATGGTGGTCCGGCCTAGGTCTCGGTCTTCGAGCAGGGCGTCCTGGGCTAGGCGCATGTAGGGGGCGAGCGCCATGGCGCAGCCGGTCTGGCCGGGCAGGATCTCCACGCTCGAGATGCCGACGAAGATCTGGCGGTAACGCACACCCTGGTTTTCGCCCACGGCGAGAACGGAGTGGGCCTGGCGGTCGAGGATGGTCGCCCGGTCGGCGTCCCAATCAGCGTCTGGCGGGCAGTGCCCCGTGTTCTCCATCATCAGGCAGGCCTGGCGGCTCCGGTCCTCCGGAATCTCCAGGGCGAGCGCGGCGTAAAGGATACCGGGTTCGCGGGAGGTCTTCGATTTCAGCGCGGCGGGCACGTGGGAGCCGGGCATGAACGGGAATCGGGGCTCGGCGACGGAGCCGATGAGGCGCTCGAAGGGGTTGGTGAGGCCGCTCAGGTCGTAGACCTCGGCGTGCTGCGATCCGCGGCTGGCGGAGCCGATCCGCAAATGGCCTTCGGCGGGCTGGCAGATGTCGTAGCCCCAGATGAGGCCGCGCGGGCCGCAAAAGGACGAGACGGTGATCACATTGAGCTGGCCCAGATTGGCGCCTTCCACTTCGGCCAAGTCGAAGGCGTTGATCTCGTCGAGCAGCGTCGAGCCGGGGCACTCGAGGCCGTTGTCGACCGCGGCGGCCTTGACGGTGATCCCGAGCATATAGTTCGGGGAGGCGGAGGCAAAGTAGCCTTCACAGTACTCCCGGTAGTTGCTGGACGGCGGAGCGTAGACCAGCGGCTGGTTGGAAATTTCGATGGACTTCATGGTCATTTTCCTTGGGTTTGATTTCGGTTCATTACTGTTTCGGGAAGTAGTCTTCGCAGGTGCCTTCGCGGTAGACGTCGGCGGTGGCGCAGTGGATGGACCCGCCGAACGGGTAGGCATTGCGGAAGGGGATGGGGATGACTTCGAAGCCGAGCTTGTCGAGCTGCTCGTTCTGGTAGACCTCGGTCTCCTCGACGATTACGGTCTTGGGGTCGAGGGTGAGGAAGTTCATCGACAGCCAGATGCTGTAGTAGCAGAGCGGCTGGGGTTTGGCGTGGGCTGGCTTGGCGGCCATGACCATCTCCCAACCGTTGCGCTGGAAGAGATCCTCCTTGCCGGGCTCCATGACGATGGGGCGGTTGGGGTTGCCCATGACGAGGCCGGGGCGGAGCGGGACGAGGGAGCAATCGATGTGAACGGGGTCGGGATCGTTGCGGAAGTTGACGCGGTGGATACGGTGGTTGGAGAAGTGGCGGCGGAGCCAGTCGATGCCCTTCAGGTTGGTGGTGAAGCCGTGTTGGACGAAGATGTCCTTGCCGCAGCGGGTGGCGTCGGCGGCGTCGAAGAGGGGTTCGAACTCGCTGGTGACGTAGTCCATATTGTCGGCTTTGCTGACGATTTGGCCGAAATCGGCGATGTTCATGTCGTCGAAGTAGCCGGCCTTGTAGGAGTCCAGGCCGAGGCGGGGCTTGGGGGCGGCGGAGAAGCGCATGTTCGGGTCGGCGTCGAAGTAAGACTGGACGAGGGGCCGGTAGGCGAGGTACTCGAACCAGCGGGCGCGGTAGGACATGGTCGCTTCGAGGATCTCGTTGCCGACTGTGAGCAGGACGTCGCGGGCGGGCATGCAGCCGATCTGGGAGGGGTGGGTGAAGTCCGGGGTGGTGACGGGTTCTGAGAAGTTGATGGCGGTGGGGCGGTCGACGCGGATGCCGCGTTTGCGCATGACTTGGGCGAGGTTGTCGAGTTCGCTATTGGCGCGGGCGATCAGTTCATCGGGCCACTGGCCGCTCTTGCCTTGGATGCCACCTTCTTCTGGGAAATGGTATTCGATGGCGGGTTCGGAGACGGGGATACAGCCCTGATTGGCGACACCCACGATGACGTGGCGCAAGGGGTCCCATTCATTCCAGGAATTGACGATGGTAGGTGTAGAACTGTTTGTTTGCAAGGGATAGTACTCTCCGGATTTCATGTCGGGAACGGGGCGGAAAAAGTGACAATTTTTTCTTAGCGAGGGCGTTACAATAGCGGGTACTCCAAAAGGCTGATGCAGACTCAGGAAATAACCACCCTCATCCGGGCATGGGGGGCCGACGACCGTGCGGCGTGTGACGTGCTGTTCCCGATTCTTTATGCCGATTTACGGCGAATTGCGGCGGCGCATGCTCGGAATCAGGGGACATTGCAGGCGACGGCGTTGGTGCATGAGTCCTTTTTGGAGTTCGCCAAGGGGGGGAAGAGCGACTGGCGGGACCGGGCGCAGTTTTTTGCTTTTGCGGCGACGGTGATGCGGCGATTAATGGTGGATTATTGGCGGGAGAAATCGGCTGCAAAACGGGGCGGGGATGCGGACCGAATTCTATTTGATGAGCTGATCCATACGCCGACGGGGGAAACGCTGGACGTGGCCGGGTTGGACCAGGCGTTGACGCGGCTGGGGGAGATGGACGAGAGGCAGGCGCGGATTGTGGAATTGCGGTTTTTCGGGGGGATGTCGGCGGAGGAGACGGCGGAGTATTTGGGGGTGTCGGTGCGGACGGTGCA
>CANIFK010000208.1 GCA_947466555.1 Acidobacteriota bacterium
ACACCACCACCCCGATGTTGTACTCTTTCAAACTCTCCGGCCGCCCCGCCAGCGTCTCCTCCACCACGTACCGCAAAAACCTGCATAGCTTCTCGCCCCGATGAAACGGGGTGCTCGCCACAATCTTCGCCAATTCTTCGCGAACAAGCTCTTCGGTCGGCTCTGCCACCCAGCCATCCTATCATTCCCGCCTAAGTCCCCCCTTTGCCGTACGTTACTAACGGTTAACAACCCGGTTAGAAGCTCCTTTTCCACCGCAAGCCCCCCCAAACTAACCCTCATAGATATCCCCCATGACCCTTTTACTCGCTATCCTCCTCGCCGCCAACGTCGCCATCCCCGATCTCCCTTCCCCGCCCCGGCTCACCGAATATGAGGAACTGGCCGTATCCTGAAAGGAGTCATGCACCCACCCGTTGAAATCGCCGAGCCCAAGCAATCCGTCTCTCTCGGCATGTTCGGGATGATCCTTGTCCTGGCCGCCATCGGCGCGTTTTTCATCGCCCTCGCCGTCGCCTACGCCTTCGCCATCCAGGACCGCCCCGCCCAACCCAACGTCCATCTCTCCAACTGGTTCTGGGTCTCAACCGCCTTCATGCTCCTCAGCTCCGGCACCCTCCAGTGGGCCCGCCGCGACCTCCGCATGGCGCGCCTGGCCCCGTACCGCATGGGGCTCTGGCTGACATTCGCCCTCGGCATCCTCTTCCTCGCCACCCAACTCCTGGGCTGCCAGGACCTCGCCACCCAGGGCGTCTACGTCGTCGGCAACCCCCGCGGGTCCATGTACTACGTCTTCAGCGGCATCCACGCCTTCCACCTCCTCGGCGGCCTCGGCGGCATGTACTGGCTAATCCGCCGTGCCAATGAACTCACCGATGGCGAAGAACAACCCCTCCGCAAGCACCGCGCCGCAGCCAAATACACCGCCACCTACTGGCACTTCATGGGCGTCCTCTGGGTCGGCCTGCTGATCCTACTCTTCGCCTGGCAATAGCTTCAATACCGCCAACAGCGCCCGGTGGTCACTCGCCACCGCCTCCTCCAACACCTTCGTCTCCACCACCGTCCACCGCTTCGCCGGCCGGAACAGCACGTAGTCAATCTGCCGCTTCGGCGCCTCCACCGGAATCGTCGCAAACCCCGGCCCCTTCGTCGCGCTCGCCCACTGCTGCATCAACGTCCCCACCACCAAATCGTCCGGCGGCGCGTTCAAATCCCCCGCCAAAATCGCCGGCAAACTAATCGGCAGATTCGCCATCCCCGCCCCCGCCATCCGGTCTTCCTCACTCTTATGGTCAAAATGGGTCGAGAAAAACGCCAGATCCTGCGAACACCGGTACGGCCGCATCTCCACCATCAATAGCGATCGCGGCTCCATCCCCTCGCTCGCCCCAATCGGAAACACTCGCGAACCCAACACAGTCCCGTTCACCAACACCGCATTCCCATACCCGCCCCCCTGAAACGCCATCGACGCGCCAAACACCCCCCGCATCCCCGTCAACCGCTCCAACTCTCGCACCGTGTCCCGCCCCTTAATCCGCTCCGTCCGCACGTCCACCTCCTGCAGCGCCACCACGTCCGGCCGCGCGTTCCGGATCACCGCCCCGATCCGCGCCAGGTCCAACTTCCCGTCCACCCCCTCCCCATGGTGAATATTCCACGTGAGCACCCGTAACTCACAGGCCGAAATTGAGGTCATAATAAGGGGAAGCACCGCTAGCCAACGCATGTAACGCTATTGTCGCGCTTTGCGACTCCGCGCGGGAACATGAGACACTAGAAGGGTGCAAACCTCCGGAGTCAAAGCATGAAATTCGTACACGGTGTCATCCTGGCGCTCATGTTTTCGGTGATGGTCTATGTCGTCAATCGCGACATGGCCCGGCAGGATTTTAGCGCCGATGGGAAACCTGTCCCGGCTTCGGCCGGCCTCATCCAGGCCGCCTACGCGGCCGAAGAACCCGCCACCAAAATGGACTGGCGGATGTTGCGGGAATTGAACTACCGCACCGGCAAAATTGCCCCCGCTCTCAAAGCGCTCGACGGCAAGATGGTGCGCATCCCCGGCTACATGGTGCCGCTCGAAGACGACTCGGAAATCGTCAGCGAATTCCTCCTCGTCCCCTACGTTGGCGCCTGTATCCACACCCCGCCCCCGCCCCCGAATCAGATCGTCCAGGTCAAGATGAACAGCTCTAAGAAGGTCAAAATGAGCTTCTGGGATCCGGTATGGGTGCAAGGCAAACTGCAGATTTCCACCGTGAAGAGCCCCTATGGCGACGTCGGCTTCCAGCTGACCGGCATGCAGATCGAACCTTACAAGGACGAATAACCGACATGCGTTTCGCGCTTGTTCTACTTGCTGTTGGCGTGATCCTCCCCGCCCAGACCCGCAGCCGCAAGGCGCACGAGCATGGCTCGGCAAAGGTGAACATCGCCTTTGAAACGGCCAAAGGCGCGCCCAAAGGCGTGGTCGAATTCGAATCCCCCGCCGATAGCGTCGTGGGCTTTGAATATGAAGCCAAGACCCCGGCCGACAAGGCCAAAGTCACCGCCGCGCTCAATACCCTCAAGGCCCGTTTCGGCGAGATGGTCATCTTCCCCCCCGCCGCCGCCTGCAAGCTCACGGCGAAATCGGCCAAGATGGAAGCCGAACACCACGACGGCAAACAGAAGGGCAAGCAAGAACAGCACTCCGAAGTCCACGCCGAATTCGACATCGCCTGCGCCAAGCCGCTCTCCGGCCTCGAAATCCGCTTCGGCTTCACCAAGGTCTTCCCCAAAATCCACGATGTCGATGTCGCCCTCCTCGTCGGCGAACAGCAATCCAGCGCCGACGTCGAAAACGACAAGGGCGTTCTGAAGATCGCCAAATGAGCGACGCCCCCGCCATCCGCCTCACCGACGTCCAGTTCGCCTACTGCAAAGGCCCGCGTGTCTTGAACATCCCCAGCCTCGAAGTCGTCGCCAAGGAAAAGGTGTTCCTCTTTGGCCCCTCCGGCTCTGGTAAGACGACGCTCCTCGGCGTCCTCGCCGGCGTCCTCGGCGGCTACACCGGAACCGTCGAAGTCCTCGGCCGCGACGTCGCCAAAATGTCCGGCTCCCAGCGCGACGCCTTCCGCGGCTCCCACCTGGGCTACATCTTCCAGCTCTTCAACCTCATCCCCTACCTCTCGGTCCTCGAAAACATCACCCTCCCCTGCCGCCTCTCCGCCGAACGCCGCGCCCGCCTGAACGGCATGTCTCTCGAACAGGCCGCCGAACAAACCGCCAAGCGCCTCGGCATCGGCGAGCTCCTCCACAAACCCGTCACCAACCTCTCCGTCGGCCAGCAACAACGCGTCGCCGCCGCCCGCTCCCTCATCGGCACGCCCGAGCTCATCATTGCCGACGAACCCACCTCCTCCCTCGACTACGACCATCGCGAAAAGTTCCTCGAACTGCTCTTCGAATCCTGCCAGGCCGCCGGTTCCACGCTCCTCTTCGTCAGCCACGACCGCTCGCTCATGCACCTCTTCGATCGCCAACTCTCCCTCCCCGACATCAACAAGGCAGGTAGTTAATGCTCCTCCTTTCCCTCGCCTACCACTCGCTCAAAAATCGCGTCCTCACCACCGCCCTCACCGTCTTCTCCATCGGCCTGTCGATCGCGCTCCTCATCGGCGTTGAGAACGTCCGCGTCGGCGCCCGCGAAAGCTTCGCCAATACCATCTCCCAAACGGACCTGATCGTCGGCGCCCGCGGCGGCTCCCTCCAACTCCTCCTCTACACCGTCTTCCGCATCGGCTCGGCGACGAACAACATTTCCTTCGAAACCTACGAACACTGGAAGAACCACCCCGCCGTCGCCTGGACCATCCCCTACTCCCTCGGCGACTCCCACCGCGGCTTCCGCGTCGTCGGCACCGACGAAAACTTCTACAAGCACTACCGCTTCCGCCGCGACAAGTCCATCGAATTCGCCTCCGGCCGCGCCCCGGCCGACGTCTTCGAAGTGGCCCTCGGCTCCGACGTCGCCCGCGACCTCGGCTACAAGACCGGTGACAAGGTCGTCATCACCCACGGCGTCGCCTCCGCCGCCGGCCGCGGCATTCTCGACCACAAAGACAAGCCCTTCACCGTCACCGGCGTCCTCGCCAAAACGGCCACCCCGGTCGACCGCTCTCTCTACATCCCGCTCGAAGGCATCTCCGCCGTCCACATCGATTGGGCCGACGGCGCTCCGCCCATGCCCGGCGAAGAAGTCCCCGCCGAAAAGATCACCAAGCAATCGGTGAAAATCGACCAGATCACCAGCTTCCTCCTCCGCAGCAAATCCCGCATCGATACCCTCCGCCTCCAGCGCGAAATCTCGACGTACACCGAAGAGCCGCTCCAGGCCATCATCCCCGGCCTCACGCTCCAGGAACTCTGGCGCACCATCGGCTATGCCGAAGACGCTCTCACCGTCGTCACCTTCTTCGTCACCATCGTCGGCCTGTTAGGCATGCTCGTATCCCTCTACACGTCGCTCAACGAGCGCCGCCGCGAGATGGCCATCCTCCGCGCCATCGGCGCCGGCCCCGCCAAGATCATCTCCCTCCTGGTCCTCGAATCCTTCATGCTCTCCGCCGCCGGCTGCATCCTCGGCGTTGGCCTGGTCTACGGCCTCAGCGTCACATTCCAGCCCATCGTTGAGCAGCACTTCGGCCTCTACGTCCCCATCCAGGGCCCGACAACCACCGGCTGGATCTACCTCGGTGCCGTCATGGTCGCCGGCCTCATCATCGGCTTCATTCCCGCTTGGAAGGCCTACCGAAACACCCTTTCCGATGGATTAAGCGTCCGTTTGTAGTAGATACTTGCAACCGAACCTGAGATCGTGTTATCAAATTAGAGAACTCGTATATGTCAGCGCCCAGCAGCGATAGCAATCAGTTAGTAATGGACCGATACGGAATGGCCCTCTCCATCGGGTGCGCCATCCACTGCGCGGTTCTGCCCATCGCCATGAGCCTGCTGACGGCCTCCGGCCTCTCCTGGATCGCTGGACAGGAATTCGAGTGGGCCATCCTGGCCTGCACGTTTATCCTCGGCTCCTGGCGCCTCATCAAGAGCTTCGTCAAGCACAAGAACCCGCAGTCGTTGTACCTGTTCGGCATGGGCCTCATCTTCTTCGCCGCGGCGAAAATGACGTGGTTCAACTTCCCCTACAACGAAGCCTGGTTCATGACCGCCGGTGGCTTCAGCGTGGCCGCCGCCCACTTCCGCAACCTGCGCCTCTGCGCCTGCTGCCACGTCCACTCCCACTAAGGTCACCATGCGCCCGCCGCTGCCATTCGCGGATCGGTTACGAATCCCGGTCGTTGGCGCGCCGCTGTTCATCATCTCGCACCCCAAACTGGTGCTGGCCCAGTGCCGCGCCGGGGTCATCGGTTCGTTCCCTTCCCTGAACGCCCGCCCGCTCTCCCAGCTCGATGAGTGGCTCCACGAACTCACAACGGAGCTGTCCTCGTCCGCCGTGGCGCCATTCGCGGTGAACCTGATCGTCCACAAGAGCAACACCCGCCTGGAGCAGGACTTGGAGCTCTGCGTGAAGTGGAAGGTGCCCATCGTCATCACCTCCCTGGGCGCCCGCGAGGATGTCAACCAGGTCATCCGTGCCTACGGCGGCATCACGCTCCACGACGTCATCCACAACCGCTTCGCCCACAAGGCCATCGAGAAGGGCGCCACCGGGCTGATCGCCGTAGCCGCCGGCGCCGGTGGCCACGCCGGAACCATCTCCCCCTTCGCCCTGGTCAGCGAAATCCGCGAATGGTTCGACGGTATTCTCTGCCTTTCCGGCGCCATCGCGAACGGCCGCTCCATCAATGCCGCCCTCGCCCTCGGCGCCGACTTGGCCTACATCGGCAGCGCCTTCATCGCAACCGACGAAGCCCGCGCCGACGACGCCTACAAGCAGATGATCGTCGACTCCAACGCCAGCGACATCCTCTACACCAACCTCTTCACCGGCGTCCACGGCAACTATCTCCGCCCGTCCATCGTGAAGGCCGGCTACGACCCCGAGCATCTCCCCGAAGGCGACCCCACGACCATGAACTTCGCCTCCAGCGACAAAGAACACAAGGTATGGCGGGACATCTGGGGCAGCGGCCAGGGCATCGGCGCCGTCAAGGCCACTGTCCCCGTCGCCCAACTGGTCGACCGCCTCGCCCGCGAAATGGCCGAGTAGAGCCCCCAATAAACGCAAAAACGGCGCCCAAAGGCGCCGTTTTTCTAGAAAATTGGAGAGTGATTAGTAGCGATTATTGCGACGCTGACCGCCGCCGCCGCCGCCGTAGCCGCCGCGACCACCGCCGCCGCCGCCACGATCTTCCTTCGGACGCGCTTCGTTGACGTTGATGGCGCGGCCTTCCAGCTCGCGGCCATTCAGGTCATTAATGGCCTGGTCGCCTTCCGCATTGTTCGGCATTTCAACGAAGCCGAAACCACGCGACTGGCCCGTGTCACGGTCCGTGACGACGCTAACGCGGTCAACCTGACCGTACTGCTCGAAAAGAGAGCGAATGGCGCCCTCGGTGGCACCAAAGCTGAGGTTACCCACAAATATGTTCTTCATGATTGTCCTTGTGATTTTGCAGACCAGCGAATCGGAGCAGGATTAGACAAGGACGGGTAAACCGGACTATCGAAAGATGCCAAAACTAGCAGTACTGTCAAACTCTGTCCTAAGGCTAGCACATCTGTTAGAGTAAACAAGATTAATAATCATGAATCGTCGCCTATTTCTTTCCACCGCCACGCTGCCCCTCGTCGCCGCGCCCGCGTCCCCCAAGCGCATCGCCGCCATCATCACCGAGTACCGGCCGGGCTCCCATGCCGACGTCGTGATTGGCAAGTATTTGGAAGGTTATAAGCAGGACGACAAGCCCCCCTACCCGCGCAACAAGATCGTCTCCATGTTCACCGAACAGGTGCCCAAAGCCGACATGAGCCGCGAACGGGCCAAAAAGTACGGCGTACCCATCTACCGCACCGTCGTCGACGCCCTCACCCTCGGAGGCGACAAGCTCGCCGTCGATGGCGTCATCCTCATCGGCGAACACGGCGATTACCCCTTCAACGACAAGGAACAGCGCCTCTACCCGCGCTTCGAGATGTTCCTCAAAATCACCGACGTCTTCCGCACCAGCGGCCGCTCCGTCCCGGTCTTCAACGACAAGCACCTCTCCTTCAACTGGCGCCAGGCCAAGCGCATGGTCGAGATCTCCCGCGAAATGAAGTTCCCCATGCTCGCCGGCTCCTCCGTCCCGGTCGCCATGCGCATCCCGTCCATCGACGCGCCCTTCGGCGTCAAGCAGAACAAGGCCGTCGCCATCTCCTATTCCGGCCTCGATATCTACGGCTTCCATCTCCTCGAATCCCTGCAATGCCTCACCGAACGCCGCCGCGGCGGCGAGACCGGCGTCAAGGCCGTCCAGTGCTTCGAACGCGACGAATGCTGGCGCTATATGTCCCAGAACCCCTGGGTGGAACGGCTCTTCAACGAAGCCCTCAAGCGCAGCAACACCCGCAAACCCGGCGACCCCAAGTCGCTCGTCAAAGACCCCTCCGTCTTCGTCATCGACTACGCCGACGGCCTCCAAGCCGCCGCCTTCCTCATGACCGGGATGGTCGAAGACTTCACCATCGCGATAGACCTCGAAGGCAAGTCCGACCCGTTCTCCGTCCTGATGAATCTCCAGAACGGCCGCCCCCATCACCACTTCGGCTGCCTGACCAAGAAGATCGAGGAGATGTTCGAGACCGGCAAAGCGCCGTACCCGGTGGAGCGCACCCTGCTCACCAGCGGCATGCTCGACTTCGCGCTCGAAAGCCGCTTCCAAGGCCACAAACGCCTGGAGACGCCCGAGCTCGCCAAGGTCCGCTACCAGACCAACGCCACGTCCCACTTCTGCACCGACGGCTGGAGCTGACGTTGTTCGCGATCCGCCGGGCCGAACCAGTCGTTCCGCCACCTGATCCAACAGGAGGATGCCGCCCTCTTCGTCGCGGAGCGATCCGGGGAACTCACCGGCTACCTGCTCGGTTTGACCATTACCCGCTCTCCACCAATAGCGCATCTCGTGGTTGGAGGAGGTGATGCGCACCTTCGAACG
>CANIFK010000209.1 GCA_947466555.1 Acidobacteriota bacterium
CCCCCTTCGATCAACGCCACGTCATCACCGCCATGACCCAATACACTACCGGCATGGGCATGAAAGGCAGCGCCCTCGCCAACGGCTGGAAAGCCCGCGCCATCCGCGACTGGACGTTGAGCACCCAAATCAACGCCGCCACCGGCCTGCCCCTGTCCCCCGTCTTCCTCGCCGCTGTCCGAGGCACCGGCGTCAGCGGCAGCCTCCGCCCAGACTTCACGGGCGCCTCCCTCTACGACGCGCCCCCCGGCCTCTTCCTCAACCCCGCCGCCCTCGCCCCGCCCGCCCCCGGCCAGTGGGGCAACGCCGGCCGCAACTCCATCAACGGCCCCAATCAGTTCGCCCTCGGCGCCTCCATGGGCCGCACCTTCCGAGGCACCGAACGGTTTAGCCTGGACGTCCGTCTCGACGCCGCCAACGCCCTCAACTCCGTTCGCTTCCCCAGCTGGAACACCATCTACGGCAACGCCCAGTTCGGCCTCCCCACCACCGCCAGCCCCATGCGCACCATGCAACTCTCCGTCAGGACGAGGTTCTAGAAATGCGCCATCTCCTCTTCCTCCTCGCCCTCGCCGCCTACCCGCAGGCCACCTTCCAAACCACTTCCCAACTAGTCGTCGAAACCGTCTCCGTCAAGGACAAGGACGGCAACCCCATCACCGGCCTCACCGCGAAAGACTTCGCCATCACCGAAGACGGCGTCCCGCAAACCATCAAGTTCTTCGAGTTCCAAAAGCTGACCGACGCGCCGCCATCCCAGCCCACGAACCCCCGCATCGAACTCCTCCCCCGCCTCACCAAATCCCAAATCGCCCCCGAAACCCCCGGCGACTTCCGATACCGCGCCCGCCGCCTCCTGGCCCTCTACTTCGACATGACGGCCATGCCCCAACCCGATCAACTCCGCGCCCTCAAAGCCGCCAAAACCTTCGTCCAAACGCAGATGACCGGTGCCGATCTGATCGCTATCATGGCCTACACCAGCGGCGCCGTCCAGGTGCTGCAGGACTTCACCGGCGACCGCAATCGCGCCCTGTCGATCCTCGAAACCATGATTGTCGGCGAAGACGAAAACGCCCCGCAGGAAGCCGACACCGGCGCCGCCTTCGGCCAGAACGACAGCGAATTCAACATCTTCTTCACGGACCGCCAACTCGCCGCCCTCCAAACCGCCGCCACCATGCTCGGCCGTCTGCAGGAGAAAAAGTCCCTCGTCTATTTCGCCAGCGGCCTCCGTCTGAACGGCACCAACAATCAAGCCCAACTGGCCGCCACGATCAACGCCGCCATCCGCTCCGGCGTATCCTTCTGGCCCGTCGACGCCCGCGGCCTCATCGCCCAAGCCCCGCTCGGCGACGCCACCCGAGGCTCCGTCGGCGGCATCGGCATGTATACCGGCGCCGCCGCCAACGCCGTCACCGCAAATCTGCAGCGTTCCCAAGACACCCTCTGGACCCTCGCCGCCGACACCGGCGGCAAAGCCCTGCTCGACTCCAACGACCTCGCCCGCGGCATCACCCAGGCCCAGCGCGCCATCACCAGCTACTACCTCCTCGGCTACTACACCACCAACCCCAACGCCGACGGCAAATTCCGAAAAATCAAAATCACCCTCACCAACGGCCAAACCGCCACGCTCGACTACCGCCAGGGCTACTACGCCGGCAAGGACTACAGTAAGTTCAACAACGCCGACAAAGAGCGCCAGCTCGAAGACGCCCTCCTCCAACCAGACCCCGTCACCGACGTGACAATTGCCATGGAAATCGGCTACTTCCAGCTCAACCGTGCCGAGTACTTCGTCCCTATCGCCGTCAAAATCCCCGCCCGCGAACTCGGCAACGCCCGCGTCGATTTCATCGGCGAAGTAAAAGACGAATTCGGCATAACAGTCTCCAACGTGCGCGACAAAGTCGACATCAAGCGCGGAACGACGAGCCGCCCCATCGAATACGATTCCGGCTTCACGCTCTTACCCGGCAAATACAAAATCAAATTCCTCGCCCGCGACGCCGAATCCGGCCGCATGGGCACCTTCGCCACCGAATTCGTAATCCCCAACCTGAACAAGGAGGAGCGGAGAATCCCCACCAGCAGCGTAGTCCTCAGCAGCCAGCGCATCGACCTGAAAGACGCCATCTACACCGTCGGCAAAGACAAAAGTCAATTCAGCCCCTTAGTCCAGGACGGCATGAAACTAATCCCGTCCGTAACCCGCGTGTTCAGCAAGCAAAAAGACATGTACGTCTATCTCCAGGCCTACCAGCAAGGTACAGACGAGTTACAGCCACTAACCGCCTACATAACCTTCTACAAAGAAGAATCAAAAACCTTCGAAACGACCCCAATTACGATCGCCGAAGCCCAGCCCAACCGCCTCCGCACGATGCCGATAAAATTCCAAATCCCCCTGGAAAAACTCAGCCCCGGCGAATACACCTGCCAGGTAACCGTCCTCGACGCGACCCGCAAGAAGGCGGCCTTCTGGCGCGCCCCCGTCCTGCTGATTCCCTAACGTAGTTTCCGGATCAACAACGCCGCCCGCTTCGCCTGCCGAGGCAAGCTCTCCACATCCACCGACTCTCCCGGCGCATGCGCCCCCGTCCCGATCGCCCCCAGCCCCGACAACGAATCCACATACGGCGCAATAAACGAGATATCCCCCGCCCCCCGCATCATCGGGTCCAACTCGCCCACCTCCGCCAAACCCGCCTCCCGCGCCGCCTCGTTCATCAATCGCAACAACCCCTTATTCCCCGCCGTCGGCGCCATCGGCGGATAGCCCTCCTCAAACGTCAACTCCGCCCGCGTCCCCGGCAAATTCTTCGCCGCAATCGCATACATCCGGTCCTTAATCCGCGCCACCTGCTCCGGCGCCAACGCCCGAATCTCCCCCTTCGCCAGCGCCTCCCCCGGAATAATATTGTCCTTCCCATTCACCGTCGCCGCCCCGCCCGGCGCCATCTGCGGATTCGTCCCGCCCAGCAGCAGCCCCACGTTAAACGTCATATTCGGCTCCCGCAGCGTCGACTGAAACTCGTGCAAAATCCGGCTCATCTCATACACCGCCCCATACCCCATCGTCTCGTTGAAGATCCCCCCCGAATGCCCCGTCTTCCCAAACGTCTTCAACTGCCACCCCGTAAACCCCCGCCGCGCCGTCGACACCATGTCCTGCGACACATTCCGAATCCCCGTCTCAAAACACAACGCCGCCTTCGCCGCCTTCCCCGCCAGAACCAGGTCCGCCCGCGCCGCGGGCAACGTCCCCGGCGCCTCTTCATCGCCTGTCAAAAACACCGTAATCGCGCGCCCCTCCAACTCCCCCGCCGCCTGCAGCGCCTTCAGCGCCGACAGCATCACCACCAGCCCGCCCTTCATGTCCGACGTCCCCGGCCCCACCGCCGTCCGCCCCCGCCGCTCCCACTTCTGAAACGGGCTCGACGGCTCAAACACCGTGTCCATGTGGCCAATCAGCAACACCGGCTTCCCCGGCCCCTTCCGCTCGGCCACCAAATGCCCGCCCCGTCCCAACGCGTCCATCGGAATCATCCGCGTCGCAAACCCCAACCCGCGCAACTCAGCCTCCATCACCCCCGCCACCGCCTTCACCCCCGCCGGGTTGAACGTGCCGGAATTCAGATTCACCAACCGTTCCAACAGCGCCAGCGAATCCGCCGCCCCCGCGTCCACCGCCTGCAGCACAGCCGGCTGCGCACCCAACGTCACAACCGCGAAAAATCCCAATAAAAACCGCATCTCCGCAGGATAGCGCACACACTCGCCAAGGATTTGATAGGATGCCCCCCATGAACCGCAGAAACTTTGCGCTATCGGTCGCCGGAGCCGCCGGCGCCGGCCAAATCAAGGCCGCCGCGACAGCAGGCAACAAAAATGTCCCCTGGTCCCCCGGCATCAAAATGGCCGTGCAACTCGGCGGCAACCCCACCGACGAAGACCTCCAATTCACCAATCAAATCGGCGTTCGCTACACCGCCATCACCATCGACCGTAAAGATGACAACGTTGATAACTTCCTCCGCATCAAAGCCCGCGTCGAATCGGCCGGCCTCCGCGTCTGGAACATCGGCCACGACGGCAACCGCAACCAGGAGGAGATCGTCCTCAACCTCCCCGGCCGCGACGCCCGCATCGAAGCCTACAAGCAGTACCTGAAGAACTGCGGCAAGGCCAACATCAAATACGTCACCTACGCCCACATGGGCAACGGCATCTGGCATACCGACCGCGAAACCACCCGCGGCTCCGCCCCCGCCCGCGGCTACGACATGGCCAAAGGCGGCGAAGGCCTCTGGGCCGGCAAGATCTTCAAGGGCCCCCTCTCCCACGGCCGCGTCTACACGGAAGCCGAACTCTGGGACAACTACGAATACTTCATCAGCCGCGTCGCCCCGGTCGCCGTGGAAAACGATGTCCGCATCGGCATCCACCCCGACGACCCGCCGGTCCCCATGCTCGCCGGCGTCCCCCGCTGCATCTTCGGCACCTTCGAAGGCTATAAAAAGGCGCTCGAAATCGCCAACTCCTCCCACGTCGGCGTCTGCTTCTGCGTCGGCACGTGGCTCGAAGGCGGCGACCTCATGGGTGCCGACGTCGTCACCGCCATCAAGTACTTCGGCGAACGCGGCAAGATCTGGAAGGTCCACTTCCGCAACATGTCAGCCCCGCTCCCCCACTTCGTCGAGACCTTCGTCGACAACGGCTACTACGACATGTACGCCGCCATGCGCGCCCTCCGTGAAGTGAACTTCGACGGCATTGTCATCGGCGATCACTTCCCCCAAATGGCCGGCGGGCCAAAGGTAGCGGTGGCCTACACCGTCGCCTGGATCCGCGCCATGATCGACCGCGCCAACGCCGAAGCCGCCGCCAAAAAAGCCTAACCCAAAAAGAATCCTCCGCTGGCCTGAAATATCCGCGCCCCGGTTTGCGCAACTCAGCCCATCGGAGGATTTCTTGCGTTCAACATACAAAGCGGCCCTATTAGCCGCACTTACTCTGCCCATCATCCACGCGGGCTCTATCGATTTCGAAATCGGCGGGCCCTGCACCTTCCAACAAGCCGCCCCGCTGCGCAATGAATATCAGGCGTCCGGAGTTACTTTCGATGCCCCTGGGGGCACACCCGGCGGCGCCATCCTGAACCAGTGCGCCGGTTTCGGAGTCGCCCCCCACAGTGGCGCGAACTACCTCACCTTCAGCCGGGATGGGCTCTATCCGGATAACACCGTTCCCGTTCCCTTGCAACTCATCCTTTTTACGAATCCAGTCTTCAATGTGTCTCTCTACGTAGCTGGAATAGACGATAACTCAACTTACACCTTCAACGGCCGGAATAAGTCCGGTGTCGACATGGCTCCCCTCACCGTCACCTCGGCCTCCGGCCAGTGGACGCAAGTCATCTTCCCCACGCCGAATCTCGTCTGGATTAGCCTCACCAGCCCCGCCAGCGCCCTGCTCATCGACGACCTCTCCTGGATCGAGGCGGCCACCACCGCCCCGAACCCCGTCCCCGAGCCCGCCACCCTCTCACTCACCGCCGCCGCCCTCGCCCTCCTCGCCATCCGCGGCCGCCGGAAATCCGGCTACTTACAAGCCAGGTACCGCGCGTAATTCAGTCGCACACCATTCGACGGCTGGTACCCCGTCCCATCGAACTTCTCGGTATACAAAAACGCCTGCTGGCGGCACAGCGTGTCGGCCGGCATCTTGTACATCACAAACCCGCGCCGTGTCCGGTTCAACGGCACGCCCAGGCTGTTCTTGTGAATGTTCCAAGGCGCCGTGTCCATCACGGTCTTGATCACCTTCCCGCCGGGGTGCCAGTCGTCGACGCCCTTCCGCGCAAATCCCTCAATCCGCGCGTCGTGCGGCCCATCCGGGAAGCTCCACTGCGGCGCCAGCCGCGCGATCTCTTTCTGCAACGCATCCAGCGCCGCCAGCGATTCCGGATCCGAAAACTTCTGCTTAAACTTTTCCGGATACAGCGCCGCGTCTTTCTCCACGGTGGTATCGGCCTGCAAATAGCCATCGGCGGCCGCCATCCGCGCCTGCAGCTTTTCCACCTGCTTGGCGGCGAAGCCGGCGCCAAACAGCGCGCCGGCGATAAGGGTAAGTAAGAGGGTGTGTTTCATATGAGCCTTCCCAATAGGTCTCGCAAACACACCGAAACGCGGATCAAGAAAATCACTCCACCCGGAACGTCACCGTCGAGATATTCGCAATCCCGTCCTCCTGCCGGATTACAATCTGCTTCTGCCCCGGCCCGATCCGCAATGGCAGCGGCCCCAGATTGATCTGGTCCAGCCCCTGATACTGCCCCTGCGCCACCGGTCCCGCCACCGGCACCGCCACCTCGCCCACCGTCGCCGTCGCCGTGCCACCCCGCATCCCCGTCCCGTACAAAATCAAATACACCTGATCCCCCGGCGACACGGGCACGGCCTTCGCCGCCTTCGTCAACGGGTCGAACAGCAGGTCCTCCGTCCGCACTCCCCGCGCCGAGACTTTCAAAAACGTCCCCGCCGCCACACCCTTCCCGTTCTGCGCCGCAGTGTAAATGGCCGGCGCCGTCACCGCCACCTCCACCGTGCTCCGCTGCCCGCCAATCGCCACCTGCGCCGTTCCCGCCGCGGTCCCCGCCGGGATCAAATACAGCAACTGCCCCGGCGACACGAAGTACAACGGCGCCAGCCGTGCCGTGCCCTTGGCGTCCGTCACCGTCACCTGCACCCCGCCCAAAGTCGTCGGCCACGGATTCGTCGTCGCCGTCGCTGTCGCATTCGCCAACCCTGTCCCAAACGTCGCCACAATCGACTCTGGCGCCACCGCCCCGCCCAGCGCATAACTCGCGCTCGAAATCGTCGCAATCGTCGGCCCCGGTGCCGCCCCCGGCGCCTTCGCATCGCAAATCGTGTCGATCACCGGCTCCACCGGCGACAGCGGCGGCTTCGGCTCCAAGACCGTCGAGGGCGTCGCCCCCGTCATCCAGTTCCACAACAGCTCGTAGTAGCTATACGCCGTCGCATTCGGCCCCGACCGGATCTTCCGGCCCAGAAAGCCATCGGTATTGCTCCACGTCACGTGCACCCCGCACAGCCGCCCCACCGCCCCTGGCGTAAAGTTGATCGCCGCTTTCTCCACCGCCGTGTTCCGCAAATTCCCCAGCGCCGTCAGCCGGTCGTGCAGCGATTGGCTGATCTGTGCCGTCGTAAACGGAACCCCTGCATCCACCAAGTCCTCCAACAGCCCCGGATCCACCAGATCCTGAATCTGGAAAAACGGTGTCGTAATGTGGTTCAGCTCCACATACCCGTTATCGGCGCACAGATACCTCGCCCCCGGATGCGCAGCCAGGCAGGAGTCGTCCAACTGGTTATTCATCAGCGCGAACTCTTTTTCAAACGATGCCGTCTTGGTCACCGACACCGGGTCCCTCGGATCGCCCGCCGGAAAGCCCTGCCGCCCATTCACGTCCGGCATAAACGTCGCCTCCAAATTCCCCCGCACCCGCACGCTTGGGTTCACCGCCCGCAGCCGCGCCGCAATCCGGTCCAGGTGCGTCCGCACCGCCGTCGCCCCCGCCGAGTCCCCGGAAATCAGCACGTCCGTCGCATCGGATAACTTCGGCATCCCCGCCACCCCAGCCAGCAGCGCATCAATCGCCGCCGCGGCAATCGTCGCCCCGCGGTAGTGTACCGTGTAGGCCTTCGTTGCGTCCGTCTCACTCCGCAGTACCACGTCCGATTTCTGCCCCTGCCAGCTGTCCGACGAGCAGTAGTTCACCATCACCGTATTGCGGTCCGCCAGCTTGTTCGTGCTGTTCCGCTCCAGCAATCCGCCCCGCAAAATCGCATCGTTCTCATACGTCGTGCTCATCTGGTGCGCCGTGTAGAAACCCACTCCGCACCACCGCTCCGCGCAGCTCTCGTAGGTCTGGCAACCGCCCCCGCCCTCAAAATGGATCACCCACCGGTTCGCCGCCGGACCATCCGGTTCCACCGCCCCCACCCGCGCCGGGCGCACATACATGAACGCCGGCGTGCCATCGTTGCAAACGGCCCCAGCCGCGTTCAACACAATCCGCTTCATATCCCCGTTCGGGCTCGGTCCGCCCG
>CANIFK010000210.1 GCA_947466555.1 Acidobacteriota bacterium
CTCGGCGCGTATAAGCTGGGCGAGGCGCAGCACGTGGGGGCGCAGTTGGACGAGATTCCGAATCTGGCGTGGTGGGAAGACGCGCTGGCGCCGGAGGATACGGCGGGGTATCCGACGCTATCGGCGCAGATGAAGACGCCGGTGGTGGCAGGGGAGATGTTGTCGAACCGCTTCCAGTTGCGGGATTTGCTGGTGAAGAAATCGGTGGATATTATCAACCCGGACGTGTGCCGGGCGGGCGGGATTACGGAGTGCAAGCGGTTGGCGGCGCTGGCGGATTTGTTCGGGGTTTTGTGGTCGCCGCACGTTTCGATGGGGACGGTGGTGTATATGGCCGCGTCGATCCATTTGGCGGTTTCGACGCCGAATTTCGTGATTATGGAGGGCGGCGGAGCGCACCTGGGGCCGTTGGGAAACCGGCTGCTGGTGGAGCCGTTGGAGTATAAGCCAGGGGCGGCACGAGTGCCGGAGCGGCCGGGTTTGGGCGTGGAGTTTAACGAGGCGGAGTTGAAGAAAATTATTGCGACTTCTTGACGAATTCGACGCGGCGGAAGCGGAGGGCGCACCAGTCGTCATCGATGGCGACCATGCGGACGGTATCGAAGCCGTGGGCCGTTAGGACGTCCCAGCCGTTGTCGCGGTTGAACTCGCACTTGTATTTTTTGGACGTGCCTTTGGGGTAGGCGACCCAGACGATGGCGTCGCCGCTGGAGGCTTTGGCGATGGCGTCGGAGAACTTGTCGACTTCGGCCTTTTTCGTAGCGAACGTTAAGGCGAATTGGACGTCCTTGGCTTTCGCGAGTGACGTGCGGATTTCGGTGTATGGACGCATCTCTTCTAGCGCCGGTTGGAACGACTCCGGCGCGTTTGCGATGTAGATGGCGGAATGGTTTTTGAAGTTCAGTTTCTTGAAGAGCGCGGTCATGCGGATTTCATCATCTCATCCCAGGTGACCTCTCGGCGGCGGTCCATGGCCATGCGGCCGAGGATGGCGGTGAGGGTGCTTTCGGCGGCGCGTACGCCGACGTTTTCGGGCTTGCCGGATTGGACGCGTTGGATGAATGCTGCGACCGAATCGATGGTGATGTTGCGGGGGGATTTTTCGACGGTTTCGTCCTTGGGACCGCGGAAGTGGCGCCAGTGGTTTTCGGAGGTTTCGATGGTGCCTTTGGGGCCGAAGAACTGTTCGACGACATCGCGGTAGCCGGGGGAGGCGAGGGTGGTGCCGGAGAGCTGGCCCTGGACGCCGTTGGGGTATTCGAAGGCGACGAAGTTGTGATCGCGGTTGTCGCCTTTCTTCGGGATGGTGGCGCCGCCGGAGCCGATGGCGCTGAGCGGATGGCCGCCCAAGAACCAATTGAGAACGTCGATGGAGTGGACGTTGTTTTCGACGATAAGATCACCGCCGAGGTGTTTCCACTGGCCCCATTGAGCGCTTTTTTCGGCGTCGGTTTTAGGCATGGGGAGAGGGTCGCCAGAGCGGCTGAGGCCTTCGCTTTTGATGAAGCGGGCGAAGCCCAAATGGATGTTGCCAATGGCGCCGGAATCGGCGAGTTGTTTGGCCTTTTGATAGACCTGGCCGTAGCGGCGCTGGAAGCCGAAGGTGATGTTGATTTTGCGGTCGGCGGCGTCGGCGGCACGCATGATGCGTTTGCAGCCTTCGACGTCGAGAGAGGCCGGTTTTTCGATGTAGATGTGCTTGCCGGATTTGACGGCGGCTTCGAAGTGGCCGGCGTGGAGGAAGACGGGGGTGGCGATGATGAGGGCGTCGACATCGCTGGCGAGGAGCTTTTGGAAATCCGTGTAGAGGCGCGGGTTTTCGACGCCGATTTGCTTCTTGGCCGACTCCATGTGTTCGGGGACGATGTCGCAGAGGGCGACGACGCGGCCGGGGGTGTTCTTGTGGAGCATGGCCGCGACGAAGGCGCCGCGGTTGCCGGTGCCGATGACGCCGACCGATACGGCGTCATTGGCGCGGGTGGCGGTGGCCAGGGCGGAGGCGAGGAGGGCGCGGCGGGAGATCATGCGATTTCTCCAGAGGCACGGAGGAGGGTTTCGTGGAGGAGCAGTTCGTGATCGTAGGACTGCTTCAGGGGTTGCTTGTTTTGGATGGCGCGGGCGAGTTCGGCGAAGTCCGGCACGAAGCGGGGCTGGGGCGGGAGGGTGATGTCCTGCCAACCGGCTTTGTAGGGGCCCTGCGCGTTGCGCATGAAGACGCGCATGCGAGGCGGGTTGGATTCGGGATGGACGAGGATGGTGCCATCGGTGCCGATGATTTCGAACGATCGGTGGTCGCCGGAGCCGCCCATTTTGGCGGACTGGGCGACGACGGCGAGAGCATGGTCGAACTCGAAAACGGCGAGGTTGTTGTCGGCGAGTTTGTCGGCGACTTTGGTGTCGTGGCGGAGCCAGCTCTTGACGGCTTTGGGGCGCCCGAGGAGTTCGACCATGCGGTCGAGAACGTGGCCGGAGAGTTCGAAGAGTCCGCCTCCCTTGAACTTGGCTTCGATGGCACGTTCGTCGGCGCCGCGGTCGGAATTCATTGTGCCGCGGACCATGTAGACGTCGCCAAGCCAGCCTTTCTTGGCGGCTTCGATGGCGGCCATGACGCCCTGGTGCCAGCGCCAGAGATAGCCGGTTTGGAGGAGAAGATGTTTGCGGCGGGCGTCTTCGACGAGGTCCTTGAAGGGCTTCCACTCGTTGCCGCAGGGCTTTTCGAGATGGAGATGTTTGCCGGCGGCGATGACCTTTTTGCCCCAGGGGACGGCTTCCCAGACGCGGCATTCGACGACGACGAGCTGGATGGATGGGTCGGCGAGCATGGCGGCTTCGTCGAGCCATTTGACGGCGGCGTAGCGGGGGTCCTTTTGGAGTGCGGCTTTGGCGGCGGCGTTGTTTTCGACGACGCCGGCGACGTCGTAATCGGGCGAGTCGAGCATGGCCTTGTACTTGCCGTAGAAGTGGCTGTGGCCGGTGCCGAGCATGGCGGCGCGGACTTTGGGGGCGGCGGCGGGGGCGAGGGCGGCGGCAGCGGCGCCTTGGAGGAGAAGTCGTCGATCCATTTCGCCACCCACGTTACTACAGATTCCGGGACGGAGAGGGAACGGACATAAGATGACAGAGTGTGGATTGCGCTGATGGCCATCGCGAGTTGCGCGCCGTGTCATGAGGCGATCGTGCGTTCCTACGCGGCAACGGGGATGGGTCGTTCGGTTTCCAGGCCGACGGAAGAGGCGCGGGGGAAAGGGAAGCATAGCGGACAGGAGTGGGAGGTGGCGTCGAAGGCCGGGAAGCTGACGCACCGTGTGGGGGGTGAGACGCGGTCGCCGGAGTGGGCCGTTGGGTCGGGGCACGAGGGGAAGAGCTATATCTGGCGGGTGGGGGACTCGTTCTTCCAATCGCCGCTGGCGTGGTATTCGCGGCGGGGGGCGTGGGACTTATCGCCGGGGTACGCGGCGGGCGCGACGATTGATTTCCTGCGGCCGATAACGGCGGACTGTTTGGGGTGCCATACGGGTGAGTCGCGGGCGGTGAAGGGGACGTTGAACCGGTATGAGGGCGGGGATCCGATTCCGGTGCCGGGGATCCATTGCGCGCGATGCCACGGGAATGCAGAGGCGCACATTCGGGACGGGCGGCGGGGGAACATTGTGAACCCGGCGCGGCTGGCGGCGCGGGAGCGGGACAGTGTTTGCGAGCAGTGCCATTTATCCGGCGCGACGCGGGTTCCACTGCCCGGGAAGAGCTTTGGGGATTTCCGGCCGGGGATGGCGCTGGAGCAGGTGTTCAGCGTGTATTTGCCGGTGGCCGAGAGCGGGTTCAAAGTTGTCTCGCATGCCGAGCAGCTGGCGCAGAGCGCGTGCGCGAAGGGGGCGGGAGAGAAGCTGTGGTGTGGGAGTTGCCACGACGCGCACCGGGAGCCGGCTGAGGCGGGGCGGTGGTTTCGGGAGCGGTGTGTGGGCTGTCACGCGCAGACGCGGCCGCACGGGGACGATTGCGCGGGATGCCACATGCCGCGCACGAGCGCCCGGGATGGTGGGCATACGGCGTTTACGGATCATCGTATACGGAAGCCCGGCGGGGCGGTGGCAAAGGAGGGGCCGGTGAAGGGATTGCGGGCGTGGCGGGAGCCGGCGCTGGAATGGCGTGCGCGGGGGCTGGGATTGGCGTATGCGGGCGTGGGGGAGTTGGAACGGGCGTACGGGTTGTTGCGGGGTGTGGCGGAGGATGGGGAGGTGCAATCGGCGTTGGGGCTGATCTTTTTGCGTAGCGGGAAGGGGGCGGAGGCGGTGGCGGTGTTGGAACGGGCGGCGAAGGCGGAGCCGGGGAATTCAACGCGGCGGCTGAACCTGGCGGCGGCGCTGCTGGCGGCGGGACAACGCGGGCGGGCGGCGGAGGAGGCGCGGCAGGCGATGGCGATTGAGCCGCGGATGCAGGATGCGTATGTGTTGATGGCGGAGATTGAACCGGGGCGGGCGGCGTACTGGCGGGAGCGGTTTGAAGGGCTGATGCGGAAATAGAAACGGGCCGGACAGCGTGGTTGGCTGCCCGGCCCGCAGTTGGTTTTTAGAACATCAGTTTCAGGCCGAGCTGGAGGTTGCGCGGGCTGGACTGGGTGGAGTTGATGAGGCCGAACGCGGCGCTGGTGAAATCCGTGATGGGATTGCCGAAGACGACGCGGTTGAGCGGGTTCTGGAGCTCCACACGGAACTGCGTGGAGAAGCGTTCGCCGATCTTGTTCTGCTTCATGAAGGCGAAGCTTTCGTTCATCGTCGCCGGGCCGCGAACTTCAAGAGCGCGGGCGGCGGAGCTGAGCTGTCCGGCGGCCGGGTTGGCGAAGGCGGACTTCAGCAGGTAGACGTTTTTGGCCGGATTGTTGGGGTCGTATTCGCTCATAGAAACGTCGGAACGGATCTGCGAGGAGACGATGTTCGGCCGGAGCCCGAGGTTGAAGTAGGGCAGCGGGTTGGACGTGGTGGGGTAGAGCCGCGAGCCGGAGCTGTAGGTTTCCACCGTGGAGAGCTGCCATCCGCCGACGACGAAATTGGCGAATTTGTTGCCGGATTTGAAGGGCACGTTGTACATGAGCGAGAACGTCACGACGTGCGGATAGTCCGTCGGGTGATAGGACTTCTCGCGCTGGAGCGCGTTCTGCTGCGCGGGGTTGTCGTCGAACATGGCGGCGTCCGTCAGGAACTTCGACCAGGTGTAGGCGAAGGTTCCAGTGAGGCCTTTTCGGTAGCGTTTATCCAGCTTGTACTGGAACGAGTGGTAGCTGGAGTTGCCGAAGGACGAGCCATAGATGGACACGCCGCTGTACTGCGGGAAAGGGCGGAGCGCCTGATTGACCCGAGCGAGGCCGCCCCAGAGAGCGGAGAAGCCGGCGAAGGGTTCCTTGATGCCGGCGGCCTGGGCGGCGGGCGAGTTGATGTTCGACGTCAGCAGCGAGGCCGGCAGATTCCAATACTGCTGCGGAAGCTGGTTGAGGTTCTGCGAGTTGTAGAGGTGGCGGCCGGCGTTGGCGACGTAGGCGAAGCTCATGGAGATGTCGCTGGCGAACTGGTGTTCGACGGTGAAGTTCCACTGCACTTTGTACGGCAACTTATAGCTGGACGGGATGACCGCGGTGGCGCCCTGGCCATTGGCGGCGGTGGCTTCTTTTACTGGAGGCCGGCGGAAGTTCTGCGGGAAGCCGCCATCCCAGTTGAAGACGGGCGTGGTGCCGCCATCGGCGGAGGCGAACGACGCCGTGGTGGCGTAGCCGAAGGCGGGCAGGCCTAGGCCCTGGTTGTTGTAGTTGGAGTTGAAGATGCCGAAGCCGCCACGGACGACGGTTTTGGGTGTCGCGCGATAGGCGAAGCCGATACGCGGGGCATAGTTGTGCCAGAGCGTGTTCAGGTATTGATTGGACGTGCCATCGACACCGCCGAAGCGCATGGCGCCGGGGAGGTTGCCGGCGGCGGCGTTGGGGGCTTTGATGTCCATGTAGGAGATGCGGCTGAGGGGGTCGCTGTGTGGGTCAACGGGTTCCCAACGGAAGCCGTAGGTGAGGGTGAGTTTGTTCGAGAGCTTCCACGTGTCATCGACGAAGAAGCCGAAGACGGTGTAGCGGGCGCCGGGGAGGGAGTCCCGGAAATAGGCGCTGGCGGAGTAGGTTTCGCCGAGGAGGAAGCTGGCGAAGGCGTCGCCGGAGTTGGCCACGCCGGGGAGGCCGGTGGTTTCGCGACGGTAGCGGAAGGTGCCGCCGCCGTTGCCGAAGTTGCGGTAGTTGTCGCGGTGGCGCTGAATTTCGCCGCCGAGCTTGAAGGTGTGATTGCCGCGGATCATGGTGACGGTGTCGAGCGCGGTGAAGGTGTGGAAGTAGTTGTCGCTGGCGACGTCGTCACCGAAGCGGGCGTAGCCTTCGGTATCGAAGAGGACGGTGGGAGCGAGATCGAACTGGAGGCCGCGGAGACCGAGTTTGCCGCCGTTGGGCTGGGTCCAGCCCTGGTCCAAACCGAGCGAGAAGTTCGGGTTGCGGAAGCGGGAGTAGCCGAGGCCGATGTGGTTCAGCGTGGTGGGCGTCAGGTTCTGATCGATGTTGAGATGCAGGACGTTGGTGCGCACCTTTTGGAGGTTGTAGTTGAGGATGAGCGTGGCCGCTTCGCCACCGACGGGCAGGAGGCGGGAGGGGCCGGGGCTCTTGACGGAGGGGCGGTACGTATCGTTGTACATGCCGCTGATGCGGGTCTTGGTGGTGAACTGGTGATCGATCTTGAAGCCGGCGGTGCGTTCATCGGCGCGCGGGCTGCCGAGGGGCGCGATGGAGTTGTTGACCAGGCCGGCGAGTTCAGGAGCGGGGAGAAAGGGGAGCATCTTGGACGAGACCGAGCTGAAGCGGTTCGAGGGGATGCGGTTGTTGGGGAAGGGGAGACGCGTGGTGGGGTCGTAGATGAGCTTCGAGCCGAGTTCGCTGAAATCGCCCTTGGCCATGTTGGAAGTGGGAAGGGTGTTGAGGCCAGCCAGGGCGCCGCCACGGCGATAGAACTGATCGAAGGAGAAGAACCAGAAGGTCTTGTCCTTGCCGTTATAGACTTTCGGAATGACGAGCGGGCCGCCGATGGTGCCGCCCCATTCGTTCTGTTTGGATGGAGCGCGGACGGTGGGGTAGAAGCCGCGGGCGTCGAGCTTTTCGTTGCGGAGGAACTCGAAGGCGGTGCCGTGGAACTGGTTGGTACCGGACTTCATGGTGAAGCTGGTGACGCCGCCCATGGCGTGGGCGTATTCGGCGGAGTAGTTATTGGTGATGAGTTTGAATTCGCCGATGGCGTCGACGGAGGGGTTGACTTCGGCGTCGTTGGAGAGATCGCCACGGGAGAGAGAGATGCCGTCGTAGTAGATCTGATCCTGGAAGCCGCCGCCGCCGGAGATGGACTTGGTCCAGGTGCCGGTGGGGGTGACGCCGGGGGCGAGACGGATGAAGCTGGAGGCGTTGCGGATGCCGCCGCCGAGGGTGAGGGGCATGTCGAGGAACTGCTTGGATTCGACGACCATGCCGACGTCGGAAGATTCGGTTTGGATGAGTGGGACGCCGCCCTGAACGGTTACGCTTTCGGTGACGGCGCCAACGGTGAGGCCGATGTCGATGGTGGCGGTTTGGTTGGTCTGAATCTGGATACCGCGCTGGACGCTGGCGTTGAAGCCGTTTGCTTTGGCTGTGATGTCGTAGATGCCGGGGGGCAGGCCTACCAGACGGTAGGAACCGGTGCCGGTGGAGACGGTGTCGAAGCGTCCGTTTGTTGCTGTGTTTACTGCTTCAATTGCGACATTCGGGATTGCAGATCCCGATTTATCGGTAATCAGGCCGGTAATTGCGCCGCGATCGCCTTGTCCGAAGGCGAGTACGGAGCAGAGAAGGAACGTGCACAGTATCCAAAGACGATGGTTCATTTTCTGGGCTCCCATGTGATGCGCCACGCGAATTTCATTCGGTGGGCATTTCAAAGAGTTAATCATATTTGTCGTCAGAAATACACTGCTATATCAGGTTGTGATTCAGTTACTTCCCGAATGGCGGCACATCCACGGGGAAAGTGGAGTACGCTGGGCGAGTGCGCTATTTCCTGTTTTTCCTGAGCATTTGCGCTGTGGCGCAGAA
>CANIFK010000211.1 GCA_947466555.1 Acidobacteriota bacterium
CGGATTTGTTCGCGGTTCAGTTCGGCGAAGAGTTTCATGGCATAATTCGGAACAAATCTTACCATGCGCCTGCTTGCCTATGTTAGCGATGAAATGTACGTGGCCATCCCCGATGTGATGGCGGAGTTTGAAGCGCTGTCCGATGGCGCGGTGACGGTGCTGCGGTCGTCGCCACGGGGGGCGATCCGGGGTGACCTGCCCGCGGGGCGGTACCGGGTGACGCTGGCGAAGGCCGGATTTGGGGCGAAGGCGTCGACGGTGGAGATTGGCGACGCGCCGGTGCAACTGCGATTGCTGGCGGATGGGCTGCTGGGCTACATGTGGCCGAAGTGGGTGCGGAGCGGGGAGATCTCCGAGTTCCGCGTGCATGCGGTGGAGCAGTATCAGTTGACGTTGTGGCGGTATGGTTTTACGAAGGAATATGTGGCGATGGTCGGGTGGCTGGACGAGCATGGGCCGCAGGCAAACCGACAGATTTTGCCGGATTGCGACTTCACACAGACGGGCGTGAAGTGGAACAGCGACGGGTATCCGGCGCCGCCGACGATTGTGGCTCCGGAGCGGAGCGGGCTGTACTATTTGTGGGCCCGGACGCCATCGGGGCGGGCTTTTTCGTTTCCGTGGGTGGTGGCGCCGCGCGTGCCGAAAGCATCGATCGCGGTGTTGGCGTCGACGAATACTTGGAACGCGTATAACAACTTTGGCGGGCGGAGCAATTACGTGAATGCCGACCGGTTGCCGGCGACGCCGGTGGTGAACGCGCGGCAGGACTTGGACCGGTATCACAACGTGCTTCCGTTCGGCACATGGCGGCCGAAGGACGAGGAGTATTTGCCGTTATCGTTCGACCGGCCGGAGCCGAACAACCACATGTTCGACGATCCGAAGATTACCGACCCGGTGCAGGGGCGGGTGCAGTGCGGGCAGACGCCGGGCGAATGGCGGCTGTATGGGTGGCTGGAGCGGGAGGGGTTCGACTACGATTTATACGGCGAGGGGCATCTGCACGATGGGTTGGTGCCGCTGGATGCGTACAAGGTTTTGATCATCGCGGTGCATCCGGAGTATTGGAGCCGGGAGATGTATTTTGCGGTGAAGAGCTGGGTGTTTGAGCGGGGCGGGCGGTTGCTGTATCTGGGCGGGAATGGGTTGAATTGTGAGGTTGTGTTTGGGGCGGATGGGACGATGCGGTGCCTGTCGCATTTGGAGAGTGAGCATGGGGAGATGGGCGGGAAGTCGGCGGATGGGACGGTGATTTACGACAGCCGGATGCATCGGACCTTGGAGTCCGAGGCGAACCTGTTGGGAGTGGTTTGCACGGAGACGGGGATCATGACGGCGGCGCCGTACAAGGTGTTGGACGCGGACCATTGGGTGTTTGCGGGGACGGGATTGCGGAACGGGGATCTGTTTGGGAAGGAGACGCTGCACGAAAGGATTCCGGGGGGCGCGTCGGGACACGAAACGGACAAGCGGAGCGCGTATTCGCCGGCAAATACGGTGCTGTTGGCGAAGGGGGAGAACCAGGACGAGGGGGGCGCGGAGATTGTTCTGCACGAACGGGAGCGGGGCGGGGCGGTGTTTTCGGTAGGGTCGATTACGTGGGTGGCGGCGCTGTTTGTGGATGAGGCGGTGTCGGGGATTACGCGGAATGTATTGCGGGAGTTTTTGGGGCGGGAGAGGTGATTCCCAACACCCAGCGTTAGAATGCCTGGCCGATGCTGAAGAAGGGGCGGCCTAGCGGTTCGCCGGGGCGGCGGTCGAGCTTGATGCCGTAGTCGAGACGGATGAGGAAGTACGGGGTGCGGATGCGGATGCCGATGCCGGCGGCTTTGCGGACGGTCCAGGGGCGGAAGTCGGCCATACGGTCGTAGACGTTGCCGGCATCGACGAAGGCGACGCCGTCGAAGATGCTGGCGACGGGGAAACGCAGTTCGTTGTTCAGGATGAAGAGAGCGTTGCCGCCGGAGGGGGAGACGCCATCGAAGATGCGGGGGCCGACGCCGTCTTGCGCGAAGCCGCGGATGGTGGTGCCGCCGCCGGCGAAGAAGCGCTCGCCGAGGCTGACGCGGTTGGTGGCGCTGCGGCCGGGGATGAGGTTCTGGCCATTCAGGCCGCCGGCGAGGCCGACGCGGACACCGGTGGCGAAGATCAGGCGGCTCTTGCGGACTCCCTTTTGGAGGGGGAGGAGCTGGGGTTTGTCGAGCGCGATGTAGCGGAAGTACTGGCCGAAGTATTTGGCGAAGTTGAGCTCGCTGCCGGAGAACGTGGGGGCGTATTCGACCGCATGGGAAAGGAACGAGCCGCGCGTGGCGTCGAGGAGATCGTCGCGGGTGTCGCGGGAGAGGGAGGCGGTGAAGGGGGCGACGCGAAGGGTGGCGTCGAAGATGGGATCGGGACCGATGTCGTAGGTGCGCGTGCGTTCGAAACGGTAGCCGTAGTTGAGCAGCCACGCTTTGCGGAAGCGGGCCTCTTGGAGGACGGAGAAGCCGAGGCGGTCTGTGTTGAAGCCCTCGCGGACTTCGCGGCGGACAAAGGTGGACGCGGTGGTGCGAAGGGGGAAGCGCTTGAGCAGGGGCTGGGAGAAGTAGAGGCGGCTTTCCTGCAAGTCGGCATCATAGCGGGCGCGGACGCCGATGACGCGGGCGGCGCCGAGGGAGTTGTGATTGGCGAAATCGACGATGCCGCCGGGGCCGCGTTCGGTATCGAAATAGCCGCCGTAACTCATCTGGAAGGGCCGGACTTCGCGGACGTTGACGTCGAGGGAAACCGACTTTTTACCGCTGACGGGTTCGAGAGCGTTGCGCTGGATATCGATGAGGGAATACGCCCCGGTGGAGTAGAGATTGCGGCGGGAATGGCTCAAGACCTGGAGGTCGAGGGGGTCGCCTTTTTTGAGTTCCAATTGGCTTTGGACTAGTCCGGTGGAGGTGATGTCGTTGCCGTTGACGGCGACCGATTCGACTACCGATTGCGGGCCTTCCGCGATGTCGAAGACGACATCGACTTTGGCTGTTTCGGGATGGCGGTTGAGGGCGTAGGTGAGTTCGGCATCGTTGTAGCCGCGGCGGCCGTAGAGTTCCCGGAGATTGTTGAGCGTTTCTTCGCGGAGGGACGGGAGGTAGCTTTCGCCAGATTCGAGAGTGACGGCTTCTTGCAGGGCCGGCGCGGGGTAGGCCTGGTTGCCGGTGAAGGTGACGTTGCCGACGCGGTAGAGCGGCCCTTCGGCAATGGGGTAGATGACGGTGGCCGATTTGGTGGGGGCGTCGAGGATGATTTCGGGCTTGGCGACTTTGACATCGAGGTAGCCGCGATCGCGGTAGTAGAAGAGCAGCGAATCGATGGCCTGTTCGGGGTGCGTGAAGGCGGCGAGTGTCTGCTTTTGTTCGCGCAGGAGCTTGCGCAGTTCGGGCTCCTCGGCTGGTTTGGCGCCGGCGAAGACGAGCTTGGGTGTCGTGAATTTTTCGCCAGGTTGGACGTCGAAGACGATTCGCTTGCGGGTGAGATCGGGCGTTTCGATGGCGTGATCGATGCGGGCGGCGAGGTAGCCCTGGGCGAGCAGATCGTCGCGGAGAATGGCGGCGGCGTCATCGGCACGCTGCGCATCAAATACGCCGGCGAGCCACTGTTCGCGCACCTTCTTTTGCACGCCGCCGTTGGGGTGGTAGCCTTCGTAGACGAAGTCGACTTTGGGGCCGGGTTCGACGTTCAAATCGAGATCGACCTGGCCGTCGTGGGCGGTGCGGGTGAGGCGGACGCGGGCTTCGAGGTGGCCTTCGCCAGCGTGTTTATCGGTGATGCGTTCGACGCCGCGGCGTATCTTGAAGAAGTCGTAGCTTTTGCCTTTGCGGGCGGAGAGCCACTTGGCGAGTTGTTCCTGGGGGAAGAGCTGTTCGCCCGAGAATTGAACGTCGCCGATTTTCTTGCGCTCGCGTTCGGCGGTCGTTGTGGGCGCGGGTGGCGTGCCGCCGAACTCCTGTTTGCGGGAGAAATCGAAGCGGTAGGTGTTGTCGGACTGTTTGAGGGCGCGGGTGCGGAAACGCTTGGAAATATCGTACTGGCCGACGAGGATCTGGTCACCGGAATCGGTGAGGTTCATGGAGTAGATGAGGCTGAGTTGGCGGGTGAAGTTCTGGCCGATGGTGAGGCGGGCGGAGGGGTCGGATTCGTTGGCGATGAGGTTGGGTTCGATGCGGACCTGGGAGATGCCGGTGGCCTGTTCGATTCCGCGGCCGAGAGTGCCGCCGACGCGACCGGTGAGGTAGGAGAGCACCTGTGCCTTGGCGACATCGCCTTCGCGGCCGCTGAGTTCATCCATTGTGCGACCGGTGAGGAGGACGGCGGCGATGTCGGGTTCGGGGAGTGGCGGATCGGAGGTGAGGGTGGTCTCGCGCTCCTTGCCGGCGCCTTGGACGGAGAGGGTGATGTCGTAGCCGGAAGCCTGTGTTTTAGCGGTGATGTCGAACGATGGCTCGATCTTGTTTTCGTCGGTGAAGGTGAGGACGCCGCGATCGACGATGTATTTGCGTTCGTTGAGATTGAGCGTGCCGCCTTCGTCGATGGTGATGCGGCCGACGAGGCCGGGGCGGTAGTAGGTGCCGGTGAGGCGGGCGTCCATGTCGAGCTCGGCTTTGGCGAGGTTGTTGTCGACGACGAGGGGATGTTGGGTTTTGATGGCGACGCCGTAGTCGAGACGTTCGAGGAGCGGGGAGCGAGCCTCGCGGGCTTCGGGCGTGGCGGAGGAGTTGAGCGCGTTGAGCAGGCCCTGGTCGAGATTCAAGGTCTCTGTGTAGCTGCCATCGACCACCGCGATGTTGCCGCCGAGGAGGAACCGTTTGCCGTTCGTGCGAAGGAAGATGTTCGCATTGGACATGGTTTTGAAGTTGGCGGGGAAATCGAGATAGACGCCGTTGGAGGAGAGGACGAGGGCGGCGGCGACGATTTCAGTGCCGCGGAGGGTGACGCCGCCGGAGCCTTGGAGGGTGCCGCCGTTGAGGGTGCCGGAGACCTTGCTGAGCGTGACCTGATTTTTGGCGAGATCGAGGCGGAGATTGAGCTTTTCGGCCTGGAGGCGGGGGGAGGCCATGGCGACATCGGCACCGGTGATTTGCAGGTAGCCGGCGGCCTCTGGCTTATGGATGGTGCCGCCGATATTGAGAGCGAGGGCGGTGGGGCCCTGGGCGCGGATGGCGGTGGTGAAGGCGGAGAGGAGGCCGAGGTCGGCGTTCGATTCGAGGCGGAGTTGGAGGGGTTGGGAGCCGGTGAGTTGGGCGGTTCCGGAGAGGGCGAGTTTGGAGGCGGGACCGGTGAGTTGGAACTGATCCACTTGGACGATGCCGTTGGCGACGCGGAGGATGGAGGGTTGGTTTTGGGCCAGATTGAACTTGCCGGCGCGGAGGCTGAGCGCGTCAAAACGCAGTTCGCCGCGGACGGCTTCGAGGACTGGGCGGGCGGCTTCGACGGCGAGCTGGAAGGAGGCCTGGCCGCCGGTGGTTTCGGGCATTCCTTTTAGCTGGGAGAAGTCCAGATTTTTGACGGAGAGATTGGCGTTGGCGGGGCCGGGCTTGCGGACGAGATCGAAGGGGAGCGAGGCAGAGAGGAGGCCGAGGGGGAGTTCGGCGGTACCGGTGATGGTGGCGCCGGCCCAGAGGGCGGAGAGGGATTCGAGTTGCAGGTTGCCGTCGGCCAGATGGGCGCGGGCGGAGGCGGCAGTGGCGGGCGGGAGTTCTGGATGGGCGTAGGCGGCGTTGGTGAGGGAAAGATCCAAGTGGGGGGCGAGGCTGTAGCGGCCGGCGGTTAGGGTGCTATCGACTGTGCCGGCTAGGGTGAGTTCGCCGGAGGCGGAGGGGAGGGCGGCGGAAAGGTTGACGGCTCCGTTGATCTGGAGCGCGCCGGGGACTTTGCCTTCGACGGTGAGGCGGGTGCCGGGGCCGGTGAGCGTGACGGGTTGGAGTTCGAGGGCGCCGTTGCGGAGGGTGGCGGAGAGGGGGCCGGTGGTTTGGATGGGTTGGTTGTCGAACTTCAGGGCCAGGGGTTCGGTGTGGATGGTGACTTCGGCATTTTGCCAGTTGGCGGCTTCGCCTTTTGCCGTTGCCTGGGCGGTGAGCTTGCCTTCGAGTCGCTTGGGGACGAGGGTGGCGAGGTCCGTTTCGCTGGCGTTGATTTGCAGGGTGAAGGGGTAGGGGGCGGCGGTGGTGGCGCGGGCTTCGGCTTTGGCGTTTTGCTTCGGCGCTTGCGCGGTGGCGTGGAGGGCGGTGCCGTCGAGATCGGCTTCGATTTGGAGCGGGCCGATGTCGGGGAGGGCGCCTTTGATGCTGGCGTTAGCGATGGGATGGGCTGGGGTGCCGCTGGCTTCGGCTTGGAGGGCGACGGTGCCTTTGGTGAGGTGGAAGGGATCGCTCTTGAGAGAGGCGGTGAAGCGCTGGGATTGGAATTCGTAGCTTCCCTTCCCTTGGAGTTTTTCGGTGGGGCTTTTTTCGAGGAGGAGATCGTTGACGGTGGCGGTTTTCGCGTCGAAGCTGGCGGTGGCGGTGAGACGACCTAGCTGTTCGCCGTAGGCTTCGATGTTGGTTACATTCAGGGAGGCGGTGCCGAGTGGGTGGTCGCGGGTGCCGGTGAGGTTGGCGTTGAGATTGACGACACCGGTGATGGGTGTGGCGGGTTGGCCGAGGAGTTGGAGGAGATCCGGGAGGTTGGCTTGGCGGACCTCGGCCTGGAGGGCGAGGGGGCCGGCGAGGTCGATCCAACCGTGGGCGTCGATGGCCTGGCCGCCCCATTTTACGGAGGCCTGAGCGAGATCGAGACGATCGGCGTTGACGGTTCCGGTGGCGGCGACGGCGATATCCTTGACGGAATCGGCACGGAGATTGGCGGCGTCGAAGCTGAAGGCGGCGGAGGGTTTTTGTACGGTTCCGCTGAGGTTTAGATTCAGTTTGACGCCGCCCGAGACGGGGAGTTTGCTGTAGGGCTGGGCGGCGATGTTGGGGGTGGATATGGCGAGTTGGCCGGAGAGCTGTTGGCGTGGATCGATGTGGATGGTGCCGGTGGATTCGACGCCGCTGAGGGCGGCGCGATCGACGTGGACCAGGGTGTCGCCGGCTGCATTGCGTTGCACTCGGAAGTTGCCCGCGACCGGATAGACGTCTTTGGCGGGGGCGCGGGTGCCGGCCAAGGTGATGGCCGCGGTGGCGCTGGCTTTCGTGACTTCCAGGCCTTTCCATTGGGCATTGATGGTGCCGCTGGCGGTGCTGTGGAGAGTGGGCACGAAGCGGGTAAGTGGTACCCGTTGGACCGTTCCCTGGAAGGCGCTGGGGCCGGAGGCGGTGAGGGAGACGCGGCCATCGCCATTGAGGTTGCCGAACGGAGAGGCGATGTTTAGTTGCGTGGCGGTGATGGCGTTCGACTGGGGATCGTAGGCGATGTTGCCGTTGAGATCGATGTTTTTGTACGCCTGCCAGGCGGCGTTTTTGGCTTGTACGCGGGCGTTGATGAGCGGGGCTTTGGCGGTGCCGGCGATAGCTAGTTCGGCGTGGACGTCGCCGGCGGATTGGGGGAGAAATTGGGCTGGCTGGGCGTCGAGGACGAGATCGCCTTTTAAGCCGAGCTGATCGAAATCGAGGAGGGCGAGGGTGCCGGAGAGCGAGGCGCCGGGAGTGCGGAGGTCGAGCTTTTCGATGCGGAGATCGTGGTGGCCGGCGTCGAGGAGGGTGTGGAGGGTCTCGACAGGATAGGTCTGGCCGGCGAGGGTGGCGGTGCCTTGGGCTTTGGTATCGAACTGCACGCGGTGTCGATTGGTGAGACGGTTGCCGGCGACGCGTACGTCCCATTGCGGGAGGACGATTTTGAGGCCGGTTTGCTGGTCATCGATGTGCAGGAAGCCGTTGGTGGCGGTGACGGATTGTGCGAGATATTCGAAGGATTCGCCGGAGGATCCTTGTGATTTGGGGAGGTTGGAGAGGCCGTCGGCATTGATGACGAGCCAGAGCTCGGGGTGCAGCAGGGAGCCCGAGGTGATGACGAAGTGGCCGCGGAGGAGTTCCCAGAGGGAGAGTTTTAGCGCGACGGATTCGATTTTAGCGAGCGGCGGGAGGGATGGTTCGGGCGAAACGACGACGCC